>NZ_JBFFKR010000020.1:0-28956 GCF_041555295.1 Ancylomarina sp.
AGGCGATATCATAAATAAACTACCTGGTTTCGAGGTTAGCACAAATGGTTCGATCAGTTATCAGGGCAAACAAATTGAAAAGTATTATATAGAAGGGCTCGACCTGCTCGAAGGGAGATATGGAATCGCCAACAAAAATCTGTCACACAAAGCTGTGCGCACGGTAGAAGTATTGGAAAACCACCAATCCATAAAAATGCTCGACACACTTGTCTTTTCAGATAAAACTTCGATAAATATCCGTTTAAAGAAAAATATAAGTATGGCCGGCAAAGCAAAACTGGGTCTAGGAGCAAGCCCCCTTTTGTGGCAAGCGAACCTCACACCCATGCTGTTTAATAAAAACCAACAAGCCATTGCTTCTTATCAAAGCAACAATATTGGCGATGATGTATCGGAACAACTCATTCCACATTATTTTAGTGAAATGAAGAACGAAACTAAAGAAGAATTACTCGATGTTGTTTCGTTAACATCACCTGCAATTGATAAAAGTCGTTATTTAGACAACAACATTCATCTACTCACCTACAATCACATTCTTAAAGTCAACAATGATGCCGATCTTAAAGTAAATACATCATATGTGAACGATTACCAAAAACAGGAAGGTAGTATTCACAGCATTTATTTCTTGGCAGATGATACCATTCGCATGCACGAAAGCTCTTTAAACAGACATTTTACAAATAGGTTACAATCTGATTTTATATACCATGAAAACAGCAAAAAACAATATCTGAAGAATAAACTGAGTTTAAGCAGACATTGGGATAAGACCAAGGGCATCATCAACAAGGATGAAACACAAATCAATCAATTTGCAAAGAAACCTTATTCATCAATAAACAATCATTTAAAATGGATACTGCCCATAAATAAAAAGCATGTCACCGTAAAATCAAAAATCAGCTACAGCGAGACGCCACAAAACTTGGATATCAATCCCGGTGTTTTTGCTGACGTCTTAAACAAGAAAGGAATCAGTGATAGAACTCTGCAACACATCAATCTAAACAGTTTTGTAAGTGACAATTCTATTAGCTTCACATTAAGTAAAAAACATTGGCGATTCGATAGCCACATCGGTTTCGAATATCAAAAAAAGAGACTCAATTCGTTTATCGAGGTCAACGGAATGGAAAAAGAAGATGCCTATCTAAAAAACAATCTAGATTGGGAATTCCTGTCCCCCTATTTTTCGGAAGCTTTCCGCTACGAAACACCCAACCTTAATATCAGTTTCGAAGTGCCAATCAGATACGTCGATTATAAGATCGTCGACAGACAGTTGCAGAAAAGAGAAAGCCGAAATAAACTGCTTGTAAGCCCCTCTTTCTATCTCAATTATAAAATAAATGGCTATCTCAGCACAAATATCTCTTTAGACTACGGCAATAGCTTTGGTGATATATCAAACATCCATTACGGCTATCTAATAAGCAACTATCGGACATTAAGCATAAGCGACATTCCACTCACAGAAAGAGAGAACTATAAGTACAGTGCTCAACTGAAATACACCAACCCTATAGGAAGCTGGTATGCCTCCTTAATTTTGAATCAAACATTATCGACAAAAAACCTGCTATTAGATCAAAGCATTGATCAGGATGGCAGCACACAAATAAGTGCCCTATTGCAGGATAATGACAGTAAAAACACCAACGTCTATTTTAAAGGAAGTAAACTCATATATGATATCGGATCAACCTTGTTTTTCAATGCGAATTATCGGTACACTAAGAGTGAAAGGCTTAGTAATGGAAGTTTAAATGATGTCAAAAAAACATTCCTTTTGCTGGAACCCAGACTTAGTTTTAGCAAATTCGCTTGGATGAACATGGATTATAAATACCAATATTCTAAAATGAGTCAGAATGTGGCATCCTCCAAGATCGATTTCATCAATAATAATCATCTTCTAAATCTGGATTTCTTTCCAATCCCCCGACACAGCATCGGCATCGATTTAGAATATTACAGCAGTCAGGCAACGTATACCCATAACGAAACCTATTTCGCAAATATGAACTACAGCTGGAAACCAAAAAATACAAAGATGACTTGGGAATTGAAATGCTACAATCTTTTTGATGATGACAAAATCACCTCATATTTTAATACAGAAATAGCAAGCATTATCAACACATATGAGATACGCCCTCGACAATTTATTATCAGTCTGGAATTCTCACTTTAACCTTTATAACTTTCTTTTTACATCATTCCCAATAAAAAAAAAACAACCCCAAGTAAAACTGGGTTCTCTGATGGTTTAAGAATAGAGACTACGGAAGGTTTCAGCCTGTAGAAACAGGTAAAGACACACAGAGATCAACACCCAATCATCTCACCCTCTTCGTTTTCGAAGAGTTAAAGAACATATCATATACTGAACAGCGAATTGTAATTTTAGTTAAATTCATTCTTGATAAAAAAGAATTATTAATTAACATTTCAAATTAAAGTTATGAAGAGTAATGATTTAATACAGGTGGCATATACACCTGAAGAATTGGAAGCTTGTAATACAAATATTGCTGCACTAGAAGTTTTTGCGGGCAAGCATGCTCCAAATCTATCGGCTGACGACCGTCAGGCCTATGGTTCGATAGACGAGACCAACAAACTGTTTGTAAATAAAACCAAAACCTTGATGGAGCAGAACCCGAGTATGGTTCCCGTTTTTATCAATCAGGAAGAGTATCAACGGGATTTTATTGCCCGTGAAGAGATTGAGAAACTCATTTTAAAACTCGACACAATCAAAAGAAATTTGAGCGATACTAAAATCCTATTGGATCATGATAACTATCACGATGCTTTATCCTTTTATCGTTCGGTTCGCTACCTAGCCAAAGAGCAACAGCCAGGTGCTATTGCCATTCAGGAAGAACTGAAACAATATTTCTTATCTAACAGAAAAGAAAAAGAAGCTGCCATATAGAATCATCAAAGAGAGCTAAGCCATTTAGCTCTCTTTTTTTTGCTCATTGAGGCTTATCATCTACAACAGTCAAATAAAGTTTAGACACTGATTAAATATGATTTTTTATAATTACAAAAATATCTATTTCAACCTTGTACACAGATCATAACTGATCATTAAAATCGGCATCTAAATATATGTTGCAGTCTATAACATTTAACTACTGACACCCTAGTAACCAGAACAAAATCTACTCCTCCTGTTTTCTTCAAGCTGTAGGTTGAGAGCTCTTCGAAGAAAGTACAAACGCCCACTTAATTAGGCCTACAAAGCAGTTCAGTACCGCGTTCACCCACCTATACAAGTGGTTTGTACCACTTCGGAGCCCCGGCATAGCAGTTCGAGACCCCGATTTACCACCTATACAAGTGGTTCGTACCACTTCGGAGCCCCGACATACCAGTTCGAGGCCCCGATTTACCCCTTATACAAGTGGTTCGTACCACTTCGGAGCCCGGACGAATTAGGTTAAATAAAAACTCCCAAATCTCATTAAAATTAGATATTACACCTAATTTTAGGTGCCCTATTCCTATACGATATCGCAAATGCGGAGGCACCTTCCCCATTCCTATTTTTTTCTCTACCTTTGCGATCGAACTTGAAACCAAGTCCCTAATCACAAATTTCATTTTTCATTAGGGCACAAAAAGGAGAAACTATGCAGGAAAACAATACACAAGGAACCGATATATCAACATTGGGCGAGTTTGGTCTAATCAAACACCTAAGCAAAAACGTAAAACTAAGTCAAGCAACCACTCATAAAGGAATTGGTGACGACGCGGCAGTTTTAAACCAAACAGGTAAAAAAACGATTGTAACAACTGACCTATTGGTTGAGGGCATCCATTTCGATTTAATGTATACGCCACTTCGTCACTTAGGATACAAAGCTATTGTGGTGAATGTTTCTGATGTTTACGCTATGAATGCAGAGCCTAAGCAGGTGACTGTTTCTTTAGCTATTTCGAAGCGTTTCACCGTGGAAGCTATCGACGAAATTTACGAAGGAATCCATATGGCTTGTGAGAAATACAATGTCGATTTGGTTGGTGGCGATACCACATCTTCACTCACTGGTCTTTGCATTTCGGTAACGGCCATTGGCGAAGCCGATGAAGATAAGATTGCTTACCGTAGCGGTGCTCAAGTGAATGATTTAATTTGTGTAACGGGTGATCTTGGTGCAGCTTATGCAGGTCTTCAACTTTTAGACAGAGAGAAGCGCATTTTTGAGAACAACCCAGAAATTCAACCAGACCTAACAGGGCACGATTACATCTTGGAACGTCAGTTGAAGCCAGAGGCTAGAAAGGATATTTTTGAAAGCTTACAGGACGCTAAAATCGTTCCTACGTCGATGATTGACATCTCTGATGGCTTATCTTCAGAACTCTTCCATATTTGCGAAAAATCGAATGTAGGTTGCCAAATTTACGAGGAAAAAATTCCTATCGATTTCGAAACACACAAAATGGCTGAAGAGTTGAATATGAACTATTCTATTTTCGCTCTTAATGGCGGTGAAGATTATGAATTACTATTTACAGTTCCTTTAGATAAATTTGAAGAAATTGAAAAGATGGCAGACGTAAAGGTCGTTGGTCATATTTGTGAGGCTAGCAAAGGAAAATACATGGTTGCTCGAGATGGAACTGAAATTGCTCTTCAGGCTCAGGGTTGGACAAATTTTACTGAATAGATCTGTTGATGAGTTGATCAGATAATGTGGGGATGAGTTGATGCGATGATAAGGTGATGTGTTAATTTGCTAAAGGAAAAAATGAATAGCATATTCCACTAAAATAGATCAAACAATTAAAGCAGGCAGTTTCTTAGGAAGCTGCCTGTTTTGTTTTAAATGCATTTCGAAACCTGACAGGTTAGATATACAAGACGCAAGTAAACCTGTCAGGTTTCTTTCAAAAAAAGCGCTTGTTTCGTGATTGAAACAAGCGCTTTTTAATATGAAATATGATTAAAATATTACTCTGGGAAATACCCACGCATAATACCTCGTTTCGAATTCTTAACGAAAAGAATAATCTCGTCACGCTCTGGTGATGCAGGCATTTCAGCTTCAATAGCTTCAATAGCTGCATGGTTATTCATCCCTTTTTGGTATAAGTAACGGTACACATCCTGAATCTCGCGAATCTTTTCGTTAGAATATTCACGACGACGTAAACCAATTGAGTTAACACCTACGTAAGAAACTGGTTCGCGTGCTGCTTTCACAAATGGAGGAATATCTTTACGAACAAGAGAACCTCCTGAAACCATAACGTGAGAACCAATATGAACGAATTGGTGAACTGCTACCAAGCCACTAAGAATAGCATAATCATCAATCACAACCTCACCAGCAATCTGAGAAGCATTTCCGATAATAATATTATTCCCAAGCACACTATCGTGAGCAATGTGAGAATAAGCCATCAACAAACAGTTATCACCAATAATGGTTTTACCTTTTGCAGATGTTCCTCTGTTAATGGTTACACATTCACGAATGGTTGTATTGTTTCCAATCTCTACAGTCGTTTTTTCACCACGAAATTTCAAATCCTGAGGTACAGCACCAATTACGGCACCAGGAAATACATTACAGTTTTTTCCAATTCTAGTTCCTTCAAGAATGGTTGCATTTGAACCAATACGTGTTCCTTCAAGAATCACAACATCCTTATCGATGGTTACGAAAGGCTCGATAACCACATTATCGGCAATTTTTGCCTCGGGATGTACATAAGCTAAGGGTTGCTTCATTTTATATTTTTTATTTACACTTCGGAAGAATAAGCGCACAAGCCTTAGTCTTCTCTCCGATAGATGAAAATTTCTATTCTAATCTAAACAAGGTTGAAATAACAAAAATTATTTCTTCTTGGCAATCTGAGCCATAAATTCACCTTCAGCTACGATGGTATCACCTACGAAAGCCAAACCCCTCATATTAGCAATTCCGCGACGAATAGGCGATAAGAATTCTAATTTGAAAATTAAGGTATCACCTGGCACAACCTTTTTTCTAAACTTGATATTATTTTGAGTCAAAAAGTAAGTTCCGTAATTATCTGGATCCTCTACCTGACTTAAAACCAAAATACCACCACATTGAGCCATAGCTTCAACCATTAAAACCCCTGGCATTACAGGTTCTCCCGGGAAGTGACCTACAAAATAAGGTTCGTTCATTGAAACATTTTTCACCCCTACGATACTATCGCTTTGAATGTCGATAATCTTGTCAACCAACAAAAATGGAGGACGATGTGGTAACAATCTCATTACCCCATTAATGTCTAAAACAGGCTCTTTATTAGGATCGTAAGCCGGTACTGAATCTTTTCCCATCTCTTTTTTAATTCTATTGATTAATACTTTAGCCATCTCGGTATTAGGACCGTGCCCTGGGCAGGTTGCAATCACTCTGCCCTTTATAAACTTACCACAAAGTGCTAAATCACCAATTACGTCAAGTAACTTGTGACGAGCACATTCGTTATCAAAATACAAATCTAAATTACTTAAAACACCTTCTTTTACTTCAACACTTTCGTGATCGAACAAAGCAGCAATACGATCTAGCTCGTTTTGCTCCATTGGCTGATCCATAATAACAATCGCGTTGTCCAAATCACCCCCTTTTACAAGGTTGTTATTCAAAAGAAATTCTAACTCACGAACAAAAACGAAAGTACGACACATCGAAATCTCATCCTTATATTCGCTTAAACTATTCATGCTTGCGAACTGATTTCTCAAAACCTTCGAATCGAAAGAAATCATTGCATTTACACTAAACTCATCATCTGGAAGAATGATTAATTCTGATCCTTTTGCTTCGTCTTTGTAAACAATCTTCTCTTTAACAACAAAATACTCACGATTTGCTGCTTGCTCTACAATACCAACTTCCTCAATCCCTTCAACGTAGAATTTTGCGCTTCCGTCCAAAATTGGCGGCTCCGAAGAACTAAGCTCTATCATACAATTATCAATACCACAACCATACAAAGCTGAAAGGGCATGCTCAACAGTCTGAACCTTACATTCGCCTTTTTGCAAAACAGTACCTCTTGAGGTATCTCCAACATATTCAGCACTTGCCTTAATCGTAGGCTGTCCTTCAAGATCAACTCTTCTAAATTGATAACCGTGATTTTCTGCAGCAGGTAAAAATTTAATAGATACCTCTACGCCTGTATGTAATCCTTTCCCAGTCAGAGAAAATTCTTTTGCTATCGTTCTTTGTTTATCAGCCATTCTTATTCAATACTCTTGTTCTTATTTAAGATTTAAATCACAACTAAAACTTTGTGCTTCGATCACTCTCAAATAGTTTATTTTTTCAATTCTTTTAATTCTTTCTCCAATGCCATAATTTGCTCACGCATTTTCGGAAGATTCTTGAATAATACATATGATTTTTGGTAAGGACCAAATTCAAAAGCTGGCGATCCTTGAAGAACCGTACCCTCTTTTTTAATATTTCTTCCTATACCTGATTGTGCTGCAATTTTTACTTCGTCTGCAATTGACAAGTGACCAGCCAAACCAACCTGACCACCAATCATGCAATTCTTACCAACTTTACTAGATCCTGCTATACCCGTTTGAGCAGCAATAACCGTATTTTCGTCAATTTCAACATTATGAGCTACCTGAATTAAATTATCAAGTTTCACACCCTTACGGATGATTGTCGATCCCATAGTTGCTCTGTCAACACAAGTGTTTGCCCCAATTTCAACATGATCCTCAATAATCACATTTCCAACTTGAGGTACTTTTTTATAATCGTTTGCCGATGATGGAGCAAATCCAAAACCATCGCCACCTATTACAACGCCAGAGTGAAAAATACATTCCGCTCCAATCATGCAATTCTGGTAAACTTTAACGCCAGAATTTAAAACTGTATTGTCACCAATGGTAACATTGTCACCAACATACACATGTGGGTATAGTTTCACATTCTTACCTAATTTTACATTGCTACCAACATAAGCAAAAGCTCCAATATAAACCTGATCGCCTACTGTTGCCGTTTTACTAACAAAAGAAGGCTGCTCAATACCTACATGCTGAGGTTTACTCTGCTCATACATCTCTAACAGTTGTGCTAAAGCCTGATAAGCATCCTCAACACGAATTAAAGTTGCTGCAATTTCTTTATCTGCAACAAAATCTTTATTTACTAAAACAACAGACGATTTAGTTTCATAAATGTAATGTACATATTTAGGATTTGCTAAAAACGATAAGGTTCCTGGCTCTCCTTCTTCAATTCTGGATACATTGTTTACTGAAACTGTTCCGTCGCCATCAACTTCACCATTCAGAAACTCTGCAATATCATTTGCTGTAAAATTCATCTTTTTATTTTCTATATGCCTTATAAATGAGTAAACACAGGGTGTCTACACTGAAAACCACTGAAGTTCGGATATTTCTTAATTTTAATATAAGGAATAATCTTTCGACTTTATGCTAAAACATAAGCCTGAATTATAGACGGTTCCAGAACTTGGTTTCGTTAGGCAAAATTTACGCAAATCTAATAAATATTTTAAGGCTATAAAAATTTAGCTCATAAAGCATGAACAATCATCTTAATATAGATTATCACTTAAGTTTCTCTTTTTGGTAAATTCACACCTATAATCGAATAATAATCGACAAAACACAAGAGCGAAACACACTGAAAGCAAGCTTCTTCTGCATGATTAAAATTTAGGGTAACAGAGGTAATATTTTTTGACAGTTTTAGATAATACTGAAATATTTAACATATCTGATGCCTCACCAATATCCTGTTGACTACCATCTTTGAAAAGAATATTTATTCTATCATCATCCCTATTATATGCATTATTCGTAATAGAGCCCTTAATTACCAAATAGTTCAATGCATGGTTTGAGCATCCCAATTGATCTTTAATTTTTTTACGAATACCAGCTACATGATCTTTGGGAAAAGGTTTCTTTTCAATTTCGATTTTAAAAAGTTGCCTATCCTTCATCGCTTTGCAGAGATAGGATAAAACTTTATCGGAATGATTAGCCCAAACCTTTATCGACACCATGATATCATTATCATCCAGGTCCGCAAAAATCTCGAGAGCATCTTTATCTCCTACAACTTTCTCCTTGCTCTTAAATTGTCTTAAGCCGACTTTATTATACAGAAAGTAGCGCAAAGCAGGTGTTCCAAAAAGATCTTCACCCTTATCTGCCAAGTATTTTGCTCTTTTGAGTATTCTCACCAACATTTCTTCTGCCGCAAGACTTGTTTTATGCAGATACACTTGCCAATACATCAACCTACGTGCAATAAGAAATTTTTCAATAGAATAAATCCCTTTTGCTTCAACCGCTAAATTTCCATCTACCACATCAAGCATTTTGATAATTCGAGTCGACCCAATTGCCCCCTCGCTTACTCCCGTAAAAAAGCTATCCCGACGCAAATAATCCAACCGATCCATGTCAAGTTGACTGGACACTAATTGATTTAGAAAAGGCTTATGGTATTCATTTTTAAAAATCCGGATTGCTAAATCCAATCGCCCACTAAACTCAGAATTCAACCGATCCATAAAGAATTCCGATAATCTTTCGTGAGTAATACCATCAACAATGCTGTATTCCAAAGCATGAGAAAAAGGTCCATGACCAATATCATGAAGAAGTATAGCTGTTTTAACCGCTTCAGATTCTTCAGGAGTGATTTCGGTCCCTTTAGACTGAAGAGATTCCACGGCCATCTGAGTTAGATAAGTTGCACCTAAAACGTGTTGAAATCTACTATGGTTAGCACCAGGGTAAACTAAAAAAGTCATACCAAGCTGTCTTATACGACGTAAACGTTGAAAAAAAGGATGTTCAACAAGCTCATAGGGGAGTCCTGATGGAATATGGATAAACCCATGAATTGGATCACTCAAAACCTTATTCTTCATCTTTTTATATTGAAATTATTATTAATAAACGCATATGCAAGATATTCATTTCATCAAAATCCACTCCATTCATATCACTTTGAATCTATAATTAAGCCATTCAGCCAAATTTTAATCCTGCTATTAGCAAATGTAACAAAAAGAGACACAAGCTATCACATATGACACCAAAACACCTTT
Source organism: Ancylomarina sp. (assembly GCF_041555295.1). Taxonomy (NCBI): domain Bacteria; kingdom Pseudomonadati; phylum Bacteroidota; class Bacteroidia; order Marinilabiliales; family Marinifilaceae; genus Ancylomarina; species Ancylomarina sp. The sequence continues at coordinate 10,144 of NZ_JBFFKR010000020.1, forward strand.
CTCCTAAGCCAGGAAAAACCCATTATCTATTAGAAAACAATAATTTAGATACCTGTCATTTGCATATTAAAACAAATATATCTAATTTCGCAGCGAAAAGTAACAATTTCTATGTGCTTTAGGGGACAACAAAGTCCCCTATTTTATTGAAAGCAACTCCTTTATGATTGACAAAAAAACAATACAAGGAATTATTGAAAAAGAGATCGAAAATAGCGATCTTTATTTGGTCGAAACTAAAGTCTCGTCTGGCAATACTATTTCCGTAATGATTGACAGCCTTGCGGGTGTTCCTATCATTAGATGTATTGAATTAAGCCGTGCAATTGAAAGTCACTTAGATAGAGAGGTTGAAGATTTTGAATTATCAGTATCTTCAGCAGGAATTGGACAAACTTTTCAAGTGATACAACAGTATCATAAAAATGTAGGTAAAAATGTTGAGGTCCTTACAACGGATGGCGACAAATTCATCGGCAAATTATTAGTCGTTGGAGAAAATGAAATTGAAATTGAGGTTGAGGAATTAGTCAAAGTAGAAGGGAAGAAAAAGAAGCAATTAGTTGCTAAGAACCTAACATTCAACTTCGAACAAATAAAATCAACAAAAGATATAATTACTTTTTAACAAGTGAATCACTGAGTCATATGAACCTTATTGAAACTTTTTCAGAATTTAAAGAGTTAAAAAACATCGATCGTGCTACCATGATGAGTGTTTTGGAAGATGTTTTCCGAAACCTTCTTTTGAAGAACTACGGTACAGATGAAAACTTTGACATCATCATCAACCCAGATAAGGGTGATTTGGAGATTTGGAGAAATCGTGAAGTAGTAGAGGATGGAGCTATTGAAGATGCAAATCTTCAAATTTCACTATCTGAAGCGAAAAAAATTGACGAAGATTATGAACTAGGTGAAGAAGTAACGGATGAGGTTAAGTTCTTAGATTTTGGACGTCGTTCAATTCTAACCCTTCGCCAGAACTTGTCAGCTCGTATCATGGAGCTTGAAAAAGATAATATCTTCAATATTTATAAAGATAGGATTGGTGAGATTATTACCGGTGAGGTTTATCAGATTTGGAAAAAAGAGATTCTTGTTATCGATGATGATGGTAATGAGTTAATCATGCCTAAAGAGGAGCAAATCCCTTCAGATTACTTCCGTAAAGGTGAATCTTTAAGAGCTGTTGTTGTTCGTGTTGAAGTAAAGAATAACAGTCCTCTTATTATTATATCTAGAACATCTACAGTATTCCTTGAGCGTTTGTTCGAACTTGAGGTTCCTGAAATTTTCGATGGTCTAATTACTATCAAAAATATTGTTCGTGTTCCTGGTGAACGAGCTAAAGTAGCCGTTGAATCATACGACGAGCGTATTGATCCTGTTGGAGCTTGTGTTGGTATGAAAGGATCGAGAATTCACGGTATTGTTCGTGAATTGAAAAACGAGAATATTGATGTAATCAATTACACAACAAACACCTCATTGTTTATATCACGTGCACTTAACCCAGCTAAAGTAAACTCGGTTAAATTCAATGATGAAACAAAAAGAGCTGAAGTATACTTAAATCCAGAAGAAGTATCATTAGCGATTGGTAAAGGTGGTTTAAATATTAAACTTGCTGGACAACTTACGGGTTACGAAATCGACGTTTATCGAGAGAAAGTAGAAAACGAAGTTGAAGGTGAAGAAGATGTAAACTTGTCAGAATTTGGTGACGAGATTGAGCCTTGGATCATCGAGGAATTTAAGAAAATAGGTTGCGACACCGCCCGTTCTGTGTTGGAACTTACTGCCGAGGAATTAGAAAAAAGAACAGATCTTGAAATCGAGACAATCGAAGAAATATTAAATATCTTGAAATCAGAATTTGAATAAAGATTTTCAATCCTCAACATTTTTAGTTTAAGATACAGACATTTTAACAGTTAACTTCAGAATATGACACAAGTCAATAAAAATATAAGACTTAGTAAACTAGCACGAGAATTCAATGTAGGTATTACTACCATTGTGGAATTCTTAAATAAAAAAGGAATTGAAATGGATTCAAATCCTAATAATAAAGTGTCCGGAGAGGCTTATGATATTCTTGCAAAAGAGTACAGTTCAGATGTTAATCTGAAAAAGGAATCCGAGAAAGTAAATCTGAAGAGCACGCGTGAGAAGAAAGATCCTGTTTATTTAGAAGGTTCTGAACCAGTGCAAGAAGAAACTGTTGAAACACCTAAAGAAGTTGAACCCAAAAGCTCTTTTAAAGTGGTTGGGAAGATTGATTTAGATGCAGTATCAAAACCAAAAAAGAAAAAAGAAGAAGCAAAGGTAAAGGAATCGAAAGTTGAGAAGGAGCCTGTGAAGAAAGACGAGACCCCAGTATCTAAAGAAAAAATTGCGACACCTAAGGCTGAAGCTAGAAAAGAAGAAGCTAAACAACCTTCGGAGGCTATTCCCGAAGAACAATCTGTTAAAATGGAAGTGCCTAAAAAAGAGGAAGCAAAATCAGAAGCGAAATCTTCTGACAAAAAAGACGAATTTAAAGTCATCGGGAAAATTGATTTGAATGCAATGAATCAAAGAACCCGTCCTGCTAAAAAATCAAAAGCAGAAAAGGATGTAGAGAGAAAAGAGAAACAAAAAACGGTTACTCCTCCAACGGCAAAACCTGTTGTTGAAACTAAAGCAACTCCAGCAGCTGCTACTGCACCTCCTGCTAAATCTGAGAAGAAAGACGATGAAATTTTCAAATCATCAACTCAACGATTAACTGGTCCTACAGTTATTGGTAAAATAGAACTACCTGTCGAGAAAAAGACAACTCAGGCAGATAAAGATAAAGCCAAAAATCAGCGCAAGAAACGTAAGCGTATTAAGAAGGATGGCGAAAAAGTAAATATTGCTGCTCAAAAGGGTGAAGTCCGACAAAAAGGAACTGGTGCAGGTGCAGCTAGAGCAGCTGCTACAGGTAGTACTTCTGGAAGACCAGCAAAAGATTCAAAATTTAGTAAGCTGAAGAAAAAAGCTCCTGTCAAAAGAGAGGTTACTGAAGAAGATGTTCAGAAGCAAATTAAAGATACTTTAGCAAGATTGACATCTAAGGGTGGAAAATCAAAAGGATCTAGACACCGTCGTGAAAAACGCGACATGGTAAGTGTTAGACAACAAGAGATTGAAACTAAAAAAGAAGCTGAAAAGAACACCATTAAGCTTACGGAATTCGTAACAGTAAGTGAACTTGCTTCAATGATGGAAGTAACTGCAACCCAAATTATTGGAACTTGTATGGGACTTGGTCTTTTTGTATCGATCAATCAACGATTGGATGCAGAGACAATTACTGTTGTTGCTGATGAGTTTGGATTTGAGGCAGAATTTGTAAGTGTTGAGATTCAAGAGTCAATCGTTGAAGAGGAAGATAAAGAGGAAGATTTAATTTCTCGTCCTCCTATTGTTACTGTGATGGGTCATGTTGACCACGGTAAGACTTCCTTACTTGACTACGTGCGTCATGCGAACGTAATTGAAGGTGAAGCCGGGGGGATTACTCAGCATATTGGTGCTTACAACGTAAAACTTGATGACGGTAGACGCGTTTCGTTCCTTGATACTCCAGGTCACGAAGCCTTTACGGCTATGCGTGCTCGTGGTGCTCAGGTAACCGATATCGCAATTATTATTATTTCTGCTGATGATAACGTGATGCCACAGACAATTGAGGCAATCAATCACGCTAGTGCTGCGGGTGTACCTATCGTATTTGCGATCAATAAGATCGACAAGGATGGTTCAGATCCAGAAAGAATTAAAAGTGAACTTGCTAATATGAACTACCTGGTTGAAGACTGGGGTGGTAAATATCAGTGTCAGGAAATTTCGGCTAAAAACGGAATAAACATAGACGAATTACTTGAAAAAGTATTGCTTGAGGCTGAAATGCTAGAGCTTAAAGCAAATCCTAATAAGCGCGCCATTGGTTCGGTTATTGAATCTTCTCTGGATAAAGGTAGAGGTTACGTTACAACATTATTGGTTCAAGCTGGAACTCTTAAAGTTGGTGATATTCTACTAGCGGGTAGTTATACTGGTCACGTTAAAGCTATGTTTAACGAGCGTGGTCAAAAAATTGATTCTGTTGGTCCTTCGGAACCAGCACTGATCCTTGGTTTGAACGGTGCACCGCAAGCGGGTGATAACTTCAACGTAATGGAGAGTGAAAAAGAAGCGCGTGGGATTGCTAATAAGCGTGAGCAGTTACAAAGAGAGCAGGGGCTAAGAACTCAGAAACATATTACTCTTGCTGAAATTGGTCGTCGTATTGCAATTGGAAACTTCCAAGAACTTAACGTGATTGTTAAAGGTGACGTGGATGGTTCTATCGAGGCACTTTCTGATTCATTAATCAAGTTATCAACCGAAGAAATTCAAGTGAATGTGATCCACAAAGCTGTTGGACAGATTTCTGAATCGGATGTTATGCTTGCAACTGCATCGAATGCTATTATTGTTGGTTTCCAAGTGAGACCTTCAGTTGGCGCTAGAAAGATTGCTGAGAAAGAGGAAATCGATATCAGATTGTACTCAATTATCTATGATGCTATCGCAGAATTGAAATCAGCGATGGAAGGTATGCTTTCTCCAGAAATTAAAGAAGAGATTGTTGCTACTGTTGAAGTAACTGAAACTTTCGAAATTACTAAAGTCGGTACTATTGCGGGTTGTATAGTTCGTGATGGTAAGATCAAGCGTAACTCTAAGATTCGCTTAATCCGTGACGGTATTGTAATTTACTCTGGAACACTTGGTTCATTGAAACGATTTAAAGACGATGCTAAAGAAGTTGCTAAAGGTTATGAGTGTGGTTTGAATATCGATAAATTCAACGACATTAAGATTGGTGACATGGTAGAAGCCTTTGAAGAGGTAGAAATTGCTAAGAAGCTAAAATAATAGCTCAAAACATATATTATAAAGAGAGGCTGTTTCAAATGAAACAGCCTCTCTTTTTTTGTCCCTACCACAAATTACACGAAATTACATACTAGGGTCTTTAATATCGAGGAGAATGTTCTTATAAGATTAGAATTAGCCATTATAAGAGACTTTATGTAGGGAATGGCATTCTAGCTTATTCACAATACTAAATGCTAAGACAACAGAAGTAAGAACATAAAAAAAGCCCCGATAAATCGGAGCTTTATATATTGTAAGAATACTATTAAAGTAATTCCTTGTACTGATCAGCAGTTAATAGATCTTCTAATTCAGAAGCTTCTGCAACACTTACTTTAATAATCCACCCGTCACCATAAGGATCAGAATTTACCAAGTCTGGAGCGTCTTCCAACTTTTCGTTGAATTCCAAAACTTCACCACTCAATGGCATGAACATATCAGAAACAGTTTTTACAGCTTCAATAGTTCCAAAAACTTCTTCTCTATCTAAAGTCTCACCTTCAGTTTCAACTTCGATAAAAACGATATCTCCTAATTCTCCTTGAGCAAAATCAGTAACACCAATAAAGGCAGTATCACCTTCAACACGAATCCATTCGTGATCTTTTGTAAACTTTAAATTTTCAGGTACGTTCATGATTAATTCTTGTTTATATCTGGTTCATTATTTGCCCCAAATTTACATTTTTTTTTGAACTATTGAATAAACTCTTATTTCAAATTAAGCTTTAGTTTATGTTGTTGGACATAAGTCTATTGAGCTAGTGTAAAACGTACACTTACACCAAATTCTGTTGTTGTAGTTGGATAAGATAGAGACACATACGGCTCATTCACAATTCTATCGTAATACAATCTCAAGTTAAAACGGCTACTCAAAACGTAATCAGCAGACATCTTAATGGTCACAACCTTCTGCCCTGACGTCAATTGATCAACTTCATCAACAATCTTTCTGATAATCGTGTTATTCTTTCTGATAGATAAATCGCCACGTAGATTCAAATTACTATTAAACTTCTTCTGCCCCGAACCAGATCCAATAATTAACCCTAAATTATCAAAGCGATAACCGAGCCCAAAAATAAATTCACTCGAAGCAACCTCAGTCAACTGTGTATTTGCAAGACTTAAAATTAAGTTGCGAGTTCGTTTCATTTCAAATGTCGTGGTGAAATTGTTTTTCCACATCATATCGATATTGATCAAGGGATTGAACTGCTCGTTTATCGAAACTGAATTAGCCTCATACATTGGAAGATAATTTTTGATTAAATCAAAATCATCATCTTCTCCAGTAAAATCAAGGTTATTATTATAAGAACCAATATTGTAGGTCGAAGTATATGAGTGATTCATATTAATCGACTTAAAATAACGCTTCACTAAAGGAATTTTTGATAAACCATCAAATGTTACTCGCCAGTTTGGCATCAACTTATCTATACCTGGGAAAAGTTTATTATACTTACTTCCTCCACCACCATAAGCTTTCAAGAAAGCTGGAATAAGCACTTCTTGAGAAGTTGGACCATAACCTTGATAATAACCGGTCTCTTTATCCTTCGCATCAAGAATTGAATATCCTTCATAACCTTCACCCCAACGCTGTTTTGCCAGACGTAAAGATTCAGTTTTTCTTACTTCAAGAAACTCATCAAAATAAGTTGAAGAATAATCACCTGTATTTCCAATGCTAAAGAAAGCTGATTTCATACTCATGAACGTCATGCTGAAATTACCAGTTAAGGTCTTATTCTTAGCATCGAAGACTGGTTGATCAACAGTTGAATTTTCTTCATTGTAAATATAAAACTCATTTATATTCTTTGAATAGGTTCTATTGGCATTCAGATTAATTTTTAAACCTTTAATTGGCTCAATGGTCGATCTAAAAGTGAAATTCTCAGTATGCGTCATGACGAACGGTGCATTCAGTGTAGGATCTGTTGTTATCCACCCTTTACGAGCTGCATCTGCAGCAAAATTACTATCCTGGTTACCAATTAGAAAATTAAAACCTGGAGCCTTAGAACCATTATAGCTTTCACCACCAAAGAAATTTGTTTGTGGTAAATAACCAGGTAGGCTTGTTGAATTGGTTTCAGAATATCCCAAAGAGATATTTCTCACACTCATTCCCAATCTAAGGATACCTTCACCTGCTTTCACAAATAGATTATCCCTCTCTTCTATTCTACCACTAATTCTTACTCGAGCATTTTTCATTGATTTTTTTGAAATCACCCGTACACGATTACCTGAAAGAGGACGGTAATTTACTTGAACTTCTTTTCCTTCCAAATCATAAACTTTAAGCTGAATATCTTTCGTTCCTAATTTGTGATAAACAGACTTACCCACATTTGCTTTTAGTTCGTCTATTTCGCCCTCAAAACTTACTTTTTCGAATTTCTTACTCTTGGTTTTATATCGTTGGGTTCCACTATACTTCTGATTGATTCTCTTCAGTAATTTTGATTTATTATATAGGTTAACCATATTCATCTGACCATTCATCTGAATATTATTCGAATTACGAACTGTATTTCCATGATTAAGTGTTTGATCCTCCAAAATTGCACCGGCATTCCAATCATAGGATCCCGTATATCGGGTCGTCAATGAAGTCCAATTTAAGAATGGAATCTTATTAATCGGGACCTTATAGGTGACATTAAAATTATGGTGATATTGAACATTTCGTCCACCATCCATTAAATTATTCCAGATTGAATCTTTCCATATATTGTAGGCATCTCTATCCCGATCTTTATCAACAATACCATCTGGCTCATCAATACGAGATGTATTTGTTGCCGAGAAATCAAACTTCAAATTTTTAGTCAGGTTATACTTCAAATCGTAATAACGATACCAATTGAAATTTTTATCATAGGTAGGAGTTATCAATAGATCTGGCTGCTCAACATTTCTAGTCTCAATCTCTCTATAATACCGTTGGATATCTGAACGAACAGAAAGCTGCGTAGGCATCAAATAAAAATTGAAATCACGTAACAAACGCATGTAGGGTGACTTCAAGGATTTAGATTTCGTAAATGGTGAATAATTCTTTGGTCGTGAGCTATAAGTATAATTCAACACACCACGATAATTCTTCTCCAAATCTCGCACCTTGTTCACATTACGAGAAAACGTTTCGTTAAAAGAGTAGGTCGCAGAAAGATTCGAAACATCTAACAGCTTCGCTTTTCCATCTTGTTTTTCAATACGAACATTGGTCAAGTTAAAACTCTTACGCTTGGTATAATCCTGTGCTATATGCTTAATTGAATCGCGTTCTCTCTTATTCGCAGCTTGATCAAGTGCAACATCAAGAGGTATATCCGGATCAAGAGGATTGTACTCTGGATTTGCTGTTTCTTCTGAAATTGCATAGTACATTGGTATTCTTACACCAGATTTCTCAGGGAAAAACTTACCTAACTCTAAACTAGCTGAGAAATCATATTGGAAAATATCTTCCTTATTTCGACTGTTAACACCATCTTCAATACCACCAAAACCAGCAGTCATTCTATTACCTGCCCAGGTTAGTGTTCCAAGATCGGCTAATTTCGTTGTGACTCTCAGGTTAGCTGCCCAACCACCTTTTTCATCAAAGTCAGTCAAACGAAGCTCATTTAGCCAAACTTCTACAGCTTTTCTTTCCCCAGTTCCTAATCCATCTCCTTCAGGATAGCGTATACCAATCATCATCGTGCGAACATTGGCTAAGTTCGGGTTACCTTTAATACTAACCTGATTATCTTCATTTATAGGTGTTGCATTTTTGTCCAGTTCATTTACATTTCTACTAAAAACATCCGTCAAATTAGCAGAAGAACCTGCTTGACGCATTTCATTATTCCTAATTTGTTTAATGCCAGAAAATAATTTCAAATCAAAATCAAAACGATTGGCATCAGGCCAAACGATTAATCTGTCATCCAAATTAGTATTTGTATATCGCCCATAAGGCGTAATCTTCAGTGGTATTTCATATTCGTAGTAGTTGTTCTTATAATCGGATCCCATTCGGATAAAGACTCTCAAATCATCATCTTCCAAATTCAGATTATCAATCATCTCAGCATGAACATCCATTTTCAATTTACCGTACTTACGAATATCCATATTCAGAGTCTTAAAAGCTGCCTTGGCATCCCCTTCTTCTAAATCAGTGACTTTTAATTGAATCGCTTGCTCATTTAATTGTAACAACTGGGGATTACTTGGGTCGACAACACGGTCGATACCAGGAGGTAAAACGTAATTAACGGGTTCTTTCTCAGCATTTTCTTCAATATTTACTGCCGATATCTCAAAACGAGTATCTTCTGAAGATGGAGATAAATCAGGACGAAGCGTTTGATCATATTTTCTCCAATCATCTCGAATCAGATCTAAGCTGGCAAAACGTAGAACCACTTCTTCTTCAAAGTTCTTCATCATCATTCTCATAAAACGAATCGAAGTAAAGTCGTTGATATTACCCAATTTACCATTGTACTCTTCAACTGGAACCTTAAATTGAAACCAGTTAACAGTTCCTTTTGTTCCATTAGCAAGATCAACAGTACTCTCAACCTTATTCACAATAAAATTCTGTCCCACCTTCATCTCATTAGGAGCAAGGTGAATTTTGTATTCATAATACGATTCTGTTTCACTTAGGGTATTATCATGATTGATGTCTTCAACATCGGGTAAAGTTGTCGCTGATGTTGGGTATGACTCTTTCGATAAGTCAGCAGTAGGCGAGTTACCTTCAGGACCATTAAAGTTTTTATATCTCTCAAGAATACCTAGCTCGCTTGCATCATATTCACTCCCTCTAAAATAATGGAAATTATCATTAGATGGGTCAGTAATCGCATCAGAGTAGGCTTTAGAACCAGCACCTAAATTAGCTGAGTTCTGAATATTTAAGATATACTTTTCGAAGAAAGTTTTCTCATCTTCAGTAGCCAAACCATCCATCCCAACATCTTGGAATTTTCGAGCTTCATTATCATTATCGAACGCATTTACTAAAGATTGAACCAACGGAACACGCCCCCATGCTGTTGAATCAACCAAAACAATAGTACTGCTGGTTGGCAAACCATTCTCAAAGCCTTTTCGTGAGTCCCTCAAAATATCCTCAGATACATTACCTAAATTTATTAAGATATCACCCCCCTTATGCGTGTTATCATAGACGAATGGATCCATCAACCAGAACTCAACATAAGCAATATTAGCAGCCTCAAAATCGTTAGTTTCAATCTTACGCATGATGCCACCCCAACGCGTTTCAGGGTTTTTCAAAGTTCCATCGGTATTCATACCCGTTGAAACATTAGCTTGCCCATCAACATCGTAATTATAAGGTCCCTTTTCAGAAGGGTAATAAGCTAAATTCAATACAGAAATATTCGTCGGAATACCCGTTGCCGTTTCCTTATTGGGCCAAATCTCTTCCTCATAAATCTCACGAACGTAATGATTCGATAATTGTTCTTTATCCGAGCGAATATGCTTTGGTGTCGTTGAGGTGTTTCTATTAAAAAGTGGGTCGATCACATACCAGGCTAATTTAGCACGGTTGTATCCATATGCCAAGTCATTATTAAATTCACCTTCAGGAAAATCGGGATGATTTTGTGGAGTACTGGCTAAAACCCAAGAATTATAATTCTTCATGTCGATTGAGGTTTCTGTTCCCTCAAAATCGTCAATATAAGCTGTTCCTGAGCTTCCAATCGCTTTGTTATGTCCTGGAACTAATTGTGCAAATTCACCTTCAATTGAAATTTGTGATGGCTCTTTCGTCTCGATAAATGGCAATTTGTCAACCAAGTTAGTTAAGAACATAGATTCTGTTCTATAACTACCATTTAAACCCCAAATAGTATTGGAGATTGGCTCATCACCAATATTCACTTTCTGGGTTAATGGTTGCTCAGATAAGTGCATTACCGTAGCACCCAAATTAAAATCATTATTAAATTGATAGTCCAATTGAACACCAACTAAAGTTTTAGTCTGGATATTAAATAATGAATTACTCTCCGATGAAATTGAGATTGGCGTTCCTGCTTCTAAAAGGGCTTGATTTATAATTTTAACACGACCCAGTGTATAATCGACAGTATAGTCAATATTCTCAATTAGTTTGATTCCTCCTGCTTTAACATCAACCGAACCTGGCTGAACATTTAAAGCATTCAACGAGATTTCAGATCCACCACTAGACTTATAACTCCCCTTTAAGGCAAACTTATTTTTTTCAGCAATTTGCTGAGCTTCATTCTGAGTTTTTGAATACAAATCATCAAAAGCATATTTATCCGCAATAGCATTATTGCTAATTTTCGATCTCAAATAAGAACCAAAAGGTTCTATAGATGGGAAAATAATACGCCCTTTATTGGGGTAAATAGTTAAAGCGTCAATAAAGTCGAACATCCCATCGGGACTAGGATCTAGTTGGGAATTTAAGTTATCAAGATTCAATAAACTCAATAAAATTTCATTCTTACCACTACCATCCGTATCAATATAATTCAATTGCGAACCAGCCTGATCATTTTGATACAAAACATCCAAACGAAAATCCTCAGAATTCACCTGATAAGCTCCAATGTTATAAACATTCTTCATCATCAACCGCCAAGTCCTTATTAGAGAAGGGTTAAGATTTGTACCCTTAATCAATTTAAGGATCAAAGATTGAGGAGCACTAACACTTGAACCAGTTAATTCACCAACTTGATAAACTTCTCCATTAGCAGTATACTGATAAGCAACAGCTAAAACTTCATCTGCATTTAAAGACTGATTTAATGATATGTAACCTAGACGTCGATTTAAAGTATATTCACCTTCCGATAATAACCGTGCATTTTCAACTTTCTCGTAATCTGAACCAGCAGTGAAATTTCCATTTAAAACATTAGTAACCTGATTAATATCTCGAATATTATTAAATGCCCCTTCGGAGAACTGTTTATAGAAGTCGCTGTTTGAAGCATCTTTTTCATTATCAGGATATTCCCCTTGAGGGTAATTTTCACCTAGATCAACAAGACCAACAAAGTTTCGGGAGTCCTCAAAATTTGAATTTTTATTTGTAATCCAAACTTCAATCTTATTAATGGTAACTGCCGAACTCACAACGGGCAATTTAGCCATGGCTTGATCGAAGTTATCGTAAAAATATTTCGATAGGAAGAAATGACGATTGGCTTCGTATCTATCCGCGGAAACTTCAAACTCACTTTTTTGAGCTCCATTTTCCATATTCACAACCTTAGTTTCCCCTTTCTGCTGAGAAAAAACTGAAGCTACGGAAAGCTTTCCAAACTGCATCTCTGTTTTTACACCAAATAGATTCTGCCCTCCAGTAATTAAAGTATTCGAAATTGGCATCGACACATTACCTGCTTCAACCTTTCTGATAATATTATCTTCGTCACCATTATATTCCAACTTCATCTGATTTTCATAATCGAAAGTGGCTTCTGTGTTGTAATTCACTTCCATCGATAGAATATCACCTACCTTACCCGATACACTCATTTGTATCTTTTCGTTGAAATCGAAACTGGTTGTTTTTCTCAGTTCCTCTGGAATGGTTGGATTATCGACCTGAGTTGTACTGATACCAAAACTCAGTTCAGCAGCCCCCTGGGGCTTAATAGAAATAGCTGTGTTACCGAATAACTGCCCAAATACCTTTGACCCTAAAAATGAACGCTGATCAACACCACTAACATTCCTATCAGATGAAATACGTTCCATCCAATAATCTCTAAGTGTGGCTTGATTTTGCTGTGCTTGGAACTCTGCTTTAGATAATGAAGTTGAATTTCTATAATCCATTTCTCCAATTCTCTTCTTCAGAATATAATTTCCTGTTACCGGATCATAAACAATCGTTGTTTCAATATTAGCAGGATTCTTAAGATACAAAGGCGATTTTGCCTGGTTGCTCTTTAGCTTAGTATCATCTTCATCATCGAAGGTATACGGTAGTGTTTCATCCTTAGCACTTTTCTTTTTAGCCTTATTAAAAGGTGATTTCGCATTATTAATTCGTTTTTCACTCTTCACAAGGGTACTATCCTGCTGCATATCCTCAAAGAAATAGGCATCTGCTTTCAAAGAGCTATCATTAAATGACAGCCCTAGAACGAATAGAAATAAAAACGATAATATGTATTGTAGTAACTTTTTCAAGAACTGGGATTTTTTTGATTCAGGTATTACAATTGTTTCAGCGCAATTTTAATTAGCTCCTCAACACTTGTTGGTGCATTCGCTTTAATAATTTTGTCAAGCACCTTAGAAATGGAATTTTTCGCAAAACCAAGCATCACTAAAGCTGATAACGCTTCTTCCCGAATTGTATTGTCCAGTGACAACACAATTTCTCCCATCTCATCTTCCTTCCCAATCTTATCTTTAAGTTCAATAATAATTCGTTGAGCTGTTTTAGTCCCAATCCCTTTTACATCTTGTAATGTTTTAGAATTATTAGAGAAAATAGCTTTTTTAACCTCTTCAGATGTCAATGATGAAAGCATCATGCGGGCCGTATTAGCACCAACACCTGAAACAGAAATTAGCAAACGAAATACTTCTCTTTCTTTCAGTTCTTTAAAGCCAAACAACAAATGAGCATCATCTCGGATAACCTGATGCAAATATAATTGAGCAGATGTATGTCCAGAAAGTTGAGAGTAAGTATTTAGTGTAATATTTATAAAATAACCCATACCATGGTTCTCTACTATAACAGCAGTTGGCGTAAGGTTATTTATATCGCCTTTTAAATATTCAAACATATAGGTAAGTTTGGATGAGTTTACTCACAGTCTATTTTAAATCAGAAAAATCAACTATTTAACTGATTGTCTTTTATTCTGATGATCGGTACTTGGTGCCTTTACTTTCATGGGATCTTTGCTTAATTCTGCATATTCCATTCTATTTTTATAAACATCAATAGCCATATACAAAGCTTTCTGGAAAGATTCTGGTGAAGCAACATTTGTTCCAGCAATAGCATAAGCAGTACCATGAGCGGGTGAAGTTCTCACCTTAGATAAACCCGCAGTAAAATTAACCCCTGAATCAAAAGAAAGCGCTTTAAAAGCGGTTAAACCCTGATCGTGATACATTGCAAGAATAGCATCGAACTTAGAATAATCATTTGAACCGAAAAAGCCATCAGCAGGATATGGGCCTAAAGCCATAATACCACTTTTTCTAGCTTTTTCAATTGCTGGAATAATCACATCTTTTTCTTCTGAGCCAATTAGTCCATCATCGCCAGCATGCGGATTCAAACTTAGAACCGCCACTTTAGGCTTACGAATACCAAAATCTTGAATCAATGACTTATTCAAAATATCCAATTTCTCGATGATTTTCTCTTCAGTAATGCTTTCAGAAACTTTAGAAATAGGAATGTGACCTGTTACAACTCCAACTCTCAATTTTTCACTAATCAATAACATCAAAGATTTTCCAGAATCGATTCTAGCTTCTAAGTATTCTGTATGCCCTGGGAATACAAAATCCTTAGATTGAATATTTTTTTTATTGATAGGCGCAGTTAATAAAACATCAATATCCCCTTCTTTAAGATCCTTAACAGCTGCCTCTAGTGATGCGAAAGATGCAACACCTGCACTTGAAGTAGACTTACCTAACTCGACTTTTATATTCTCATCAGTACAGTTTATAATATTAATTCTTTTAGAATGAGATTCCTGAGCGGTTTTGATATTATTCGAACTAAACTCCTCAATATCAAGCGCTTTCTTATGGTAAGCCGCAACCTTTGGCGATCCATAAATAATGGGTGTGCATAACTCTAAAATTCGCGGATCCATCAAAGTTTTAATAATCACTTCGTAACCAATCCCATTTATATCACCTTGAGTTATTCCAACTTTTATCTTAGTATCTTTCATTTGTATGTATTTTATATATCTCGATTGGATTATTCTCTTTTAGATTAGAATGCTAGCCCGTAATTAACAAAACTTCACTTCCATACAATCTCTAACATCGTAACTAAAAGAACAATCCGAATATGTTTTACAAAAGTAATAAGATTAAAGAAAAGATCTATTATAATCATTAAACTCTATTTCAGAGCTTCACAAGGAATAGGATTATAATTTATCTGGATTTTCTTTAAAATAATTTCGGATAAGAACTTTTTTAAGCTCTCGTTGAATGATTAATTCGGACAAAAGCTGGTCCTTATCGACATTTGGATATTTTAATTCATTTTTCAAAATTTCGTTTTCACTCAAATCAATTTGATACAAAAGCAAAACCAAACGATGATAATCCTGACTCAACATAAATCCAACATGCTCTATAATCTGAGTGAAAAGTTCATTATAGGCATTTTCAGGCTCACCTGAGAATGTAACTTCAAAGCCAAATTGATAAAAATCCTTTTCAATTTGAGCTGCAACTTGTTTTAAAATTTCAACTTTATCGCGATATTTTGAAACATTAATATGATTATAATCAGGCAGATTCACTTCGTATTTTTTATTTATTCAACTCCAGACTGACTAAACTATTGTCACATCTATTTTTTCTTAATCTTAGCAACTTCATTCACTGGAGTGTATGTGTACATCACAGCTTCCAGTTCTCTCAACAACTCACGCTTATCTTTATTTGGACGATACACGTATGCATCCATACAAATTATGCGATTATTCACGCTATCTAAAAATGAAACATTAACAAAAGGACCACCCATAAAATCGTTCTGAACTTTCCATAAGCCTCTCATCTCAACCGCATAATTTCCTTTGAACTCGAAATGATTAAATGAAATTGGAAAACTGTGTTCAGTAATCATGTAACTCCCTTCTGATGGACCAGGAACCAAATCCTTAAGCATTGCATTTCTCATTAATAAAATAGCATCCTTGTCAAAAGCATCTTCAGAAAGGTAATCGTATGTATAAATAAACATACCCTGACTTGATTCAGGTGTTTCCTTGCGAACCCAGAAAAAATCTGATTCTTTTTTTCCAATCTCATAGCCAGATGGGAATGCCAATGTAAATTTCTTTTCTTTTTTCAGATAATCGAATATTTCTTGAACTGGAGCTTTAGACATAACCTCTATTTTGCGATTACGTTCACTTCTTAAAAAATAGCCAAGAATCTTTGTTCTATTTTCCTTCAAAACCTTCAACATCTCTTGATTACTCGCTGCTTCAATACGCATATAAGCCTGTGTACGAGCATACATATCATCTTTCACAACCAATCGGGTTTTCTTTACCGAAGATGAAACTTTGATTTCCAAGATACTTCGATGTGTCTTAAACATACTTGTGAAAGCTTCCTGATTCAAGTGAAAAACATCCATCACAGCCTCATCCTGAGGCATACCAACCTGAATATCATTGAAAATTGCCTTGAGAGAATCACCTACGATACCATCCCATAATGATTTACTGCTCAAAACCACCATTTCTCCGGCCTTTCCAGTAACCGTTGGCAACAAGCCTTTAGTTGTTTTTTTGCATGAGCTAATACTTGTGATAAGAATCAAACAAATAAAACTTAACTTTATTATAGATTTCATAATTAATATTTTTTGAAGATTTATCTTTTATAGTATTTAATGATCCTATTTTGAATTTTCAATATGTAAGCATACTAAATTCTTCAGTAGTCGATTTTAGTCCAAGCTGAGAAGATCTATTCGTTTGCGACACCGGCACCCAAACTTTAAGTTTCTGCCCAATGTGCAATATATCTCCAGAAAGCTTATTCCATTTCTTGATATTATTACTTGTACAAGCGTACTTCATCGCTATTTTATGGAAAAACTCACCTGCCTTCACCACATGAATAATACATTTTTTCCCACTCGTCAATGACATATCTCGTTCGATATCGTGATATAAAACTTTGGTTTTGGGAGCAGCATATAATTCGGATTCCTTTTCAACGTAGGCAAGAGCTTTATCGACAGGTAAAGTTAACTTAGCTGGCAATTCGCTATTGGGTATAAAGTCAAGCTTATAAATAGGGTTTAAACGTCTTAAATCAGCAATTGAAATATCTAATTCCTCAGAAACGGCCCTCAGAGACAAAGGCTCTTTTACGGTGACATCTGACAGTTTCAAGTACGAAAACTTCATGTTCTCAGGAACAATATTGTGCTCTTGATTGTAGTTCATTACATAATTTACAGCTATAAAGGCTGGAACATATGTTCTGGTCTGATCTGGTAAGAAAGCAGATATCTCCCAAAAATTAGTTTTGCCTCCAGAGGCTTTAATGGCATCACGAACAACACCCGGACCACCATTATAAGCCGCAATAGCTAATTGCCAATCGCCAAAAATTCGATACAAATATTGCAAATACTTACAAGCAGCATCGGTTGATTTTACTGGATCCATTCGTTCATCAACATATGAAGAGATTTTTAGATCGAACATTCGGCTAGCATGATACATAAATTGCCACAAGCCTGTTGCGCCTGAACGTGATTTCGCTTTAGGATTTAAAGCTGATTCAATCACAGCAATATATTTTAACTCCAGAGGTAAATCATACTTATCGAGATACTCCTCAAAGATTGGGAAATAAATTTCACTTAAGCCTAATATCCTAGCTGTTTTATCTCGGTGTCTTACAGAGTACACATCGATATATCGCTTCACAATATCATTAAAGTCGAGTTGAACAGGACTAGCTTCATTCAATTTCTCGATACGCCAGGAATAATCCTCATTCGTGAATACAGGAACCATACTAGTTTCCAGCACATCATCATTCAATTTATAAGACCTAGATATATGCTTTGTACTTTTATTAGATCGATTATTGGTATCCTTCTCATCAGCCTGACTCGCATAAGGAAAGCACAGCACAAGGGCTGTGAATATTAGGTTTTTAATAGCTGATATTGTATCTCTCATTGGGAATAATCACTTCAATTGTAAGTCTAAATTTTGCCGGAATTAAGATAAGCATTTTATCCTTGCATCAGATCAAAAAACATTCAATTATATCGTAATTATAACAATTCTTAAAAGCCCTATGAAAGCGCTTATAATTCTTTGAAAATCTAAGACATAAAAAAAGCAGGTTTTAAAACCTGCTTTCGTATTATTTTTCTTTTGAATCCTTTTCGTCAGTATCCTTTTCTTTATCTTCGGTACCAGTCGCTTTTTTAAACTCTTTCATGCCTTGTCCCAAACCTTTCATCAATTCAGGAATTTTTTTACCCCCAAACAAAAGTACGAGTGCAAATACAATGATAACAACTTGCCATGGTCCTACCATTCCGGCTATTACAAAAAGATTCATAAGTTTTTTTTTTAAGAATTATACCTCACAAATATAACATTTCCACCTAAATTACCAATACATATGTCTGAAACACATACTAATTAACTTAATTAAAAGCTTTCATGATATCATTCGCATTGGCAAAAATTAGAAGACCAAATAAAAGAAGCATACCCCCAATTTGAGCATACTCCATGAATTTCTCACCTGGCTTACGACGAGTAATAATTTCGTACAATAAAAACATTACATGCCCACCATCTAACGCTGGTATAGGTAAAATATTCATAATGGCTAAAATTATCGATAAGAAAGCTGTCAAATTCCAAAATGCATGCCAATCCCAAACTCCTGGGAAAATACTCGCAATGGTACCAAATCCACCAATTGATTTATATCCTTTTGTTTCTGATGAGAAGATCAACTTAAATTGCTTCAAGTAGGATTGCAATTTATCAACCCCTTTGTTTATACCCGCTGGAATTGCTTCTAAAAAGCTGTACTTAATTG
>NZ_JBFFKR010000021.1:0-28472 GCF_041555295.1 Ancylomarina sp.
AGACTGACTATTAATTTTTATTTATTTTTTTTCATTCTCTAACAGCTGATGTTTCAAGGGTTAAATCATCTTTTTTAAAAGTCAAGTTTAAATCCATTTTTTTTACAGATTTTTTTTATCCAAATTTGCATGACCCAATAAAAACTAACCATTAAAACGACTTAAAATTCTGAACAAGAAATGAACAATAATCACTTCCAAATCTGGGAAAATTGCTTAGCCGTAATTAAGGATAATGTTTCGCCAATTAGTTATAGTACATGGTTTCAACCTATCGTACCACTAAAGTTGGAGAACGAAATTCTTACTTTACAGGTACCTAGCCATTTCTTCTATGAGTACTTGGAAGAGAAGTATATTGATCTTCTTAGAAAGACTTTAAGAAAAGAATTGGGTTCTAACGCAAAATTAGAGTACAATGTGGTCATGGAGAATAATCACATGGCCAATGTGAAACCTCTATCAGTTATCGTTCCAGGAAACAACCCAGCTTACACAAAAAATCGCCCAGTTAAGAATCCTTTTTCTCAAGAGGAACCAAGTATAAAAAACCCATTTATTATACCTGGTATTAAAAAATTACAAATTGATTCTCAGTTAAATCCTGATTATACTTTTTCTAATTTTATTGAAGGTGATTGCAACCGTTTAGCTCGTTCTGCAGGTTGGGCAGTTTCTGAGAATCCAGGAGGGACAGCATTTAACCCACTTGTATTATATGGTGATTCGGGATTAGGAAAAACTCACTTGGCTCAGTCAATTGGATTGAAGGCAAAAGAGCTTCATCCTGAGAAGACTGTTTTATATGTCAGTTCACAAAAATTCCAAACTCAGTTTACTGAAGCTATTCGTAATAACAATAAAAACGATTTCCTTCATTTTTACCAAATGATCGACATCTTGATTATTGACGACATTCAGGAATTAGCTGGTAAGGAAAAAACACAAAATACGTTTTTCCATATTTTCAATCACCTACACCAGTCGGGGAAACAATTAATTTTGACTTCTGATAAGGCACCAATTGAATTGAAAGGTATGGAGAATCGCTTACTTTCTCGTTTTAAATGGGGATTGTCAGCTGATTTGCAAAATCCAGATTATGAAACCAGAGTTCGTATTTTGCAACAAAAAGCATATAAAGATGGTATCATTCTAGAAAATGATGTGATTGAATATATTGCAACACATGTGATCAACAATGTTCGTGAACTTGAAGGAGCACTTATTTCATTATTAGCGCAGTCAACTCTGAATAAAAAAGAGTTAAATCTAGAATTAGCTATTGAAATCATCGATAAGTTGGTGAAAAATACCAAACGTGAAATCTCAATAGACTACATTCAAAAGATCGTTTGTGACCATTTCAATATGGCAATTGATTTACTTCAAGCCAAAACCAGAAAACGTGAAATTGTACAAGCTCGTCAAATCGCTATGTATTTTTCAAAATCGATGACCAAGGCTTCTTTAGCAACTATTGGTTCACAAATTGGTAAGAAAGACCATGCTACTGTACTACATGCTTGTAAAACGGTCAACAATCTGATAGATACAGATAGAGCTTTTAAGACTCAAATTGAAGAAATAAATAAAAAACTGAAGATGTAATCGCCCACAGGCCTTACAATTTTTAAAATATACTAAGGAGCTGTTCTAAAAAGAGCAGCTCCTTTTTTTTGATATACTGACTAAGAAATAAGAAAATGATACTCATACTACTTGCCATATTAGCCTCAACAGGAATCTTTATTTGTTTCAAAAGTTTTGAAAAATTCGAGATTGAAATTCTTCCTGCAATAGTCATCAATTATATTATTGCTGGTCTTTTAAGTTATCTACTATCCGATAAATCAATTTCATTACAAGAACTTTCAGAACGAAATTGGATAGGTCTTGCCTTGCTGATTGGTTTACTATTTATTGTTGTTTTCTTCATTATTGGTAAATCATCTCAAAAAGCAGGAATTACCATAACGAGCCTAGCCAGTAAAATGTCTTTTATTATCCCAATCTTGTTTTCGATCCTATATTTTAAAGAATCGGTGAACATGATGATGTTTATAGGCTTCTCACTTGCTATTGCATCGATTATACTAGCGGTGTATAAACCATCGAACAAGACAGGTAAGATTAAACATATCTGGTTACCTATTTCACTCTTTCTTGGAGCAGGGCTTGTTGATACATTGGTTAAATACTCTCAAGAAACATTCTTAACCAATGGTGGATCAGAGTTATTCTCACTGGTTCTTTTTACCATTGCTGCATTGGCAGGTTTGCTCAGCTTGTATATCCAAAAAAGATCGCTGAAACAATTAGTTTCTATCAATACCCTAATTGGAGGCAGTATTTTAGGTATCGCTAACTTTGGGTCTTTATATTATTTAATTGCAGCACTGAACAGTTCTGGATTTAAAAGCTCTGTTGTTTTTAGCATGGTAAACATTGGTATTGTTTCCTTATCACTTATATTTGGGCTTTTTATCTATAAAGAAAAAATTAACAAACTTAACTACTTTGGAATCGCTCTTGCATTTGTTGCGATAATTATACTAGCTCAGTATTCAATGTAAATCATCATAAACTGATGCACCATGCAAACAGACAGCTACAAAACAATACAAAACACTTCGGAGGGCATATATAAAGAAAAGGGAAGTAAATTTATTGCTTATGCTTTCCCTGTGACTTGCGAAGAAGATATTAAAGCAGAAATTGACAAACTCAAAAAGGAATATTACGATGCTCGTCATCATTGCTATGCCTACATGCTGGGAGCCGATAAGAAGAACTTTCGTGCCAACGATGATGGAGAACCTTCATCTACTGCTGGAAAGCCTATATTAGGACAAATACTATCGTCTGATCTTACCAATATTTTAATTGTTGTCGTTCGCTATTTTGGTGGAACAAAGCTAGGTGTTAGTGGTTTAATTCATGCCTATAAGGCAGCGGCTTTTGATTCAATTTCCAATGCTAAAATCATCGAAAAAACCGTCAATGATATTTATGATATTCATTTCGACTATCTGGTTATGAATGATGTTATGAGAATCATAAAAGAAGAACAACCTCTTCAAATTGATCAGGATTTTAATCTGACTTGTAAAATCACCCTAAGCATCAGACAAAGTGAAGTTGAGAAGATAATAGAACGCTTTAGTAAGATTGATAGTGTCAAATCGGATCACATCAGAACAGAATAAAAAAAATTCCACCTTTATTTAAAGATGGAATTCATTTTTCTAATCGAACAAGCTTACCGTATATGGAAATTCTCCCATTTGATATAGCTTATGAACAATTTTAGCTTCATGAATGGCATCATCAAGCCCTCGGTGTGCTTCAATATAGCCTGTATCTCCAAAGAAATAATCCCAAGCCTCCTCAACTTTAGGCCACTTAAACCCTCTTCGTCCATTAGGCGCTGGTAATTTCACAATTGGGGTTGATAAATGCATTGGACAATCTAACTCCTTAACATGAAAGCCTCTATCTTTTAAAAATCCAAAGTCAAAAGCCTTATTGTAAGCGGTGACTCTATATCGATCTAACAAATCTTGTATTTCTTCTTTCTGGCTCTCAAGGCTAGGTGCTTCCATAACATCCTCGAATTGAAGATCTGAATTCTGGAAGATCCATCCAAAACCTCCACGTGTGTGAGAAGAATTAAGTCCATCTTCCTTTATTAGGGAATTGTAAACAGGTGTAACATCACCCGAATCTAAATCAAGCTTTACAATTCCAATCTCAACAATTTTACCACCCTGATTCAAAAATCCAGTGGTTTCTATATCTAATACTAATATCTCTTTAGCCATACTTATGCTTTAATGTGTAGAATAAGAAAGTTCCTTTATGCAATCAGGAAAATTCGAAGATTAAAAATAAGTTAATCAAACCAGAAATAAGATATCTCAGCTTATTTTTTTAGGAATAATTGGCAAATACTCTGTTTGCACATTACTCATGGATCGAAACATATTCGTTCTGATACGCGAATCATCGCCAGCAATACGTTCAATCATCTTAGTTGTCTCCTTACGTTTGGTGACATCTTGGTGTGGACAAAGTTCTTTTTCTAATACAAACTTACGAATGCGGCTATACTCTTTCATTTCTGCATCTTTCAAAAGAATCAATGGTCGTATCAAAATGATATTCCCTTGAAACATACTCAACTTTGCTGGCATACTACAAACCGCCCCCTGATACATCATGTTCATCAAAAGAGTCTCAATAGCATCATCCATATGATGTCCTAAAGCAAGCTTATTACACTTGAATTCATCCGTCATTTTAAAAAGAGTCGTTCTTCTGTGCCATGAACATCGGAAACATGCAGGCTTTTTACTTGGTCGTTCAAAATCAACATTGATATCTCGATAAATTAAAGGCACATCCAACTTCTCACAAAAAGCTTTTAAGAATTCTCGGTCGACTTCATAAGGCAATTCTAATACATTGATATGAACAGCAACAACTTCAAAATTCTGTTTCTTAAATTTACGTCTCAAGGCAAGGAGTTCGAGCAAGGCAAGAGAATCTTTTCCTCCAGAAACGCCAACCATAATTCTATCCCCATCCTCTATCAATTCGAATTCGCTAATGGCTTTACCCATTCTTTTAGCAATCTTTCGCTGAAAATACTGATCTTTCTTTTCTTGTTCTGTTTTTGACTTTTTCACCGTCTCCATAATTCTGTTCTTTAAGAATGCCAAAAATAAGAGAAAGTTCCTAGGCTATCGATTCTGAAGCCAATTTAAAATGAGTTAGTATAATAATCAGCTTAGATTATTGGAAATACCATTTATTACAAAATTAGAATTACTTTTGCCGCATGCAAGAAAATAAGATTAACACACAAGAGATTTTAAGGAAATTAGGAATTGAAGCCTTAAAGCCAATGCAAGAGAAATGTATTGAAGCCTGGTCAGAAAATGATGACATTATTCTTCTTTCCCCAACTGGGTCAGGAAAAACATTGGCATTTCTGCTTCCTCTCCTTAATCAACTTGATGAGAATAAAAATGGCGTCCAAGCTTTAATTTTAGCTCCATCACGCGAACTTGCAATACAAATTGAGTCAGTTTTCAAGAGTTTATCGACTCCGTTTAAAGTGAATTGTTGTTATGGTGGCCATGCAATGAAAATCGAGAAAAACAGTCTTTCTACACCTCCCGCTGTTCTTATTGGAACACCTGGACGAATTGCCGACCATCTTCGTCGTGAAAATTTTTCTCCAGATAGTATCAACACCATCATTCTAGATGAGTTTGATAAATCGCTGGAACTTGGTTTCCACAGAGAAATGGGTCAAATTATTGAACAATTAGAGTTTATCAAAAAGAGAATTCTAACATCAGCAACAAAAAGCGAGAGTATTCCCGAATTTACTGGAGTAACAAACCCTTTTGAAATAAATTTTTTAGTTGATACGCCTAAAGAATCTCTTGTTGAGAAAATAGTTAGAGCAGAAGGCAAAGATAAATTAGCTGCTCTTTTCAATTTAATTTGTCACAATGGTAACGAAGCAACATTAGTATTTTGTAATCATCGAGACACAGTTGACCGAATTAGTGACTTATTGAAAGATTCACATCTTCAACACGACACATTTCATGGTGGCTTAAAACAGGAAGATCGTGAAAAGGCTCTAATTAAATTTAGAAACGGATCTCACCAGATTCTAATCACTACAGATTTAGCATCCAGAGGACTAGACATCCCTTCAATCAAACATGTGATACATTATCAATTGCCGACGACAGCAGATGCTTACACGCATCGTAACGGACGTACAGCAAGAATGGATGCGTCGGGTTGTTCTTATTTTGTAATGGCAGATAGTGATTACCTTCCAGAATTCATCAATAAAGATATTGAAGAACTTATCATTCCAGATAACATTGTCCTTCCTGAAGATCCAGAATGGTTGACCATCTATATCGATGCAGGTAAAAAAGATAAGATCAATAAAATGGATATTGTCGGCTGCTTTATGAAGAAAGGCGAACTGGGGAAAGATGAATTGGGAAAAGTTGAAGTTCTAGATCATGCTTCATTTGTGGCTATTAAGCGTAATTTAGCAACACAAATTCTAAGAAAACTTAAAGACGAACGCATTAAGAAAAAGAAAGTCAAAATGGCGGTGAGTTACTAATATAATCATCTTCAAAAGATTATAGAGAATAATAAATCCCAAGCTTCAAATGAGGCTTGGGATTTATCTTATATAAAAAAAGAGCTGATCATATGATCAGCTCTTTTTATATTATTTGTTTCAATTAAAATTTATCGAACCATAATTTAGTAGTTGCTTTATCTCCACCAATAGCAGCGGAAGCAGCATCATAATTCTCCTCGTTCATTTCATTCTCATCAAATGGGTATGGGTAACGAACTGGAATATCACCATAGGTCATTCCTGCAGGAACATTCAAGATTGGGAAATCCAAACGTCTCCATTCAGCCCAACCTTCAACACCACGATTATACATTGCTAACCACTTTTGAGTACCAATTTTTTCTTTCCAAGTACCAGCAGCTGTTGCATACGCTACATTAGCTTGAGCTAAATAAGCATCAGCAGCAGCCTGAGTTCCACCATAATAAAGAATACTAGCCGTAACACCATTATTATAGTGCTCCTCAGCAGTTCCACCAACAGCATAACCTCTTTCAACAGCCTCTGCTAAATAAAATTCCATTTCAGAATAATCAGCTAAAGCAACTTCTAAAGTAGGCTCAAAAAACATATCAGTAAAATGTGAAAATTGGTCATAAACACCGCCATCTTCTTTACCATATTCAATACCCTTATAAACACCACCAACTTGTGTAAACCATAAAGGTAAACGAGGGTCAGTAAGAGCAACCATCTTATCAATTAAAGTATTCGAAGGCGTGTAGTCTTTTCTACCGTCAACAAGGAAACCATCATAAATAGTATTGACGTGTGGATCTGATCCGATATACTGAAAGAAAGCTCCTTCAAGATTGGCATCATAAACACCAGCAGTCAAAGCTTCAGTAACAACAGTTGCAGAGTTAAAACTAGGAACATCAGCCATACGCATTCCCATTCTTAATTTCAATGCATTACCTAACATTTTCCACTGATCTATATCTCCTTTGAATAATAAATCTTCATTACCCCAAGTACCTTTACTAGCATCTAAACTTGCAATTGCAGCATTCAAACGTACTAATAAATCTGCATAAACAGTCTCAGCATCATCATACTTAGGTGTAAAGTCAGGGATTTCAAGCACTGCTTCTGAATATGGAATATCTCCAAAAGTCTCAGCTAAAACAGTAAATGAATAAATCTCAAGAATTGTCATTGTAGCTTTCTGATTAACTGCTTTGTCAGCTAAAGCTCCAACAAAACCCGCAGCATCAAGAATCTTACCTGCTTCTCTAAGGTCTTTGATAACGTCCTTATAGAATTCAGAAGAAAATGAATCAGAGATACCTCTATCAAGAAAATCATAGCGACTCTCATTAGTATAGGTTGTTTCCATCCAATATTGAGCAAGCAGACGTGAAATATTTCTATTTACACTCATACTATTGTACTGATTTACAAACTCAATTTGAGCTGATGTAAATAAGGTTTCTACTGGAACATTACTTGCGTTCTTAGGATCAACATTATCCTCTAGTGAGCAAGAAACAATTCCCACCGTAGAAATAATTCCTAGTAATAGATATGTTATTTTTTTCATCATAATTGTCTTTTAATATTAAAATCCTAATGTTACATTGAAACCAAAACTTCTTGAAGTTGGGTAAGAAGCATTAGCAATACC
Organism: Ancylomarina sp.; assembly: GCF_041555295.1. Classification (NCBI taxonomy): domain Bacteria; kingdom Pseudomonadati; phylum Bacteroidota; class Bacteroidia; order Marinilabiliales; family Marinifilaceae; genus Ancylomarina; species Ancylomarina sp. Next base: position 7,818 of record NZ_JBFFKR010000021.1, read on the forward strand.
TTGCTTATTACCAGAACTTTGTCCTGTTTCAGGATCAAAACCAGGAGTATTCTTCGAGATAATCCACAAGTTACGTCCTACAGCAGAAATAACAACCTTATTTAAGAAAGTGTTATTTAATAAATCGTTAGGTAGAGAATAAGATAAAGCAACCTCTCTCAACTTAACATATGATGCATCATATACGTATCTAGCAGTAGGCGTTCTTCCATAATACTGATCTCCACCCCATCCATTAGCACGAGCAAAAGTTGTATTTGGTGTACCATCAGCCATTACTGCTTCAGCGTGTAGAATACCACCACCATCAGCTACGTCAGCACGTTTATCGATACCCTTAGAGTTTAAGCCAGCAGTTTCTTTAAATAAACCTGTAGCTAAACCATACTTACGGTCTACAGAATAAATATCACCACCTTTTTGAATATCAATTAGAGCTCTTAAAGAAAATCCTTTATAAGAAAGCGTGTTTGTAATACCTCCACGCCAGTCTGGTTGGATATTACCAATCACTTCTTCTTTCTCAGTTCTTGTATAGTAACCTCGTGAGTCTACAGTCTTCTTTCCATCAGTATAAACAAAGTTTGTACCTCTTAAAACACCATAAGCCTCACCTACATGAGCATTCATTGAAATATCCCAAGCTGAAGTAATAAGAATATTATCTACACCGTTATATAAACTCTTAACTTCATTATTATTCTTAGAGTAGTTAAAGTTTATATCCCAAGTAAGATCATTGTTCTTAACCGGAGTAAAGTTCAATGCTAGCTCAATACCTGTATTTTGAATTTCACCTGAATTCACATAAGCTTGCTGGTATCCACTTGCCCTAGATACATTCACTGGCATAATTTGGTCAAATGAATTTGACTTATATAAAGCCACATCAAAACCAACTCTGTTATCAAAGAAGTTCGCTTCTAATCCAACTTCATAACTCTCCGTACTCTCTGATTTCAAATCAGGATTCTGAAGAACTGAATTTACAGAGAATATAGCTTGACTTCCCCAGTTAGTTCCCTGAGAATAAGAAGATCTTAAATTATAAGGACTTGTATCATTACCTACTTCAGCATAATTCGCTCTTAGTTTGGCAAATGATAAGAAAGAAAGGTCTTTCATACCACCTAGCTCAGAAAGAATAATACTTGTAGAAATAGCAGGGTAAAAATAAGTGTTATCATCAGTAGGTAAAGTTGAAGTATTATCAACTCTAAAAGAAGCTTCTAAATAAGCGAAGTTCTTATATCCAGCTGAAAAGCTTCCATATACACTCTTCATATTACGCTCAAGTAGTGACTCAGTTGGTGATTTCTCAACAGTCGTATTCTTAACTGTATATAAACCAGGAACAACTAAACCTCCAGAAGTCTGTGCAAAAATAGATTGCTGAACATTCTCTCTGTAGTTAGCACCAACAAGGCCAGTAAAGTTAAATTCATCAACTCTTTTCTTGAACTTCAACATCACGTCTGTATTCCACTCTGAGAAAGTTCTGTCATAAGTACTAAAAGATGACTGATCGTTTGAACCAACAGCATTTCTTTCATTTTGTCTCTCGTGATAATAATCCAAAGATGTTTTGAAAGTCAATGAGAACATATCATTCAATTCATAATCTAAAGATGTGAATCCAAACAAACGATTTCTTTCATCATCTTGGTAATTCTCATAACGTGTCCAATATGGGTTATTTGCATAAGCAGGATCTAAATCAGTAGGACTATTAGCATTCCAAGTTCTCTGATCTCCATCTGGAGACTTATAATAATTCTCTAATCTCTTAAAGTCAAGGTTAGTCTGGAACCACTGAGCAAAGTTCTGCATAGGGTTATTACTGTCGTAACCTGTACCATATCTACCTTTACCCCTAGTGTTCACATAGTTAGCACTAGCAGAAACATTAAACTTGTCGTTTAACTTGTGATTAGCTTTAAAAGCCATTGTATTCTTCTTAATATTTGAATTAGGAAGAATTCCAGACTCATCAGAGTTTGTATAAGACAATCTGAAATTAGAAACATCAGTACCACCTGTTAAGGCAACACTATTTGTATACTTAAGACCTGTTTCAAAGAAATCGTATACTTTATTTTTGGGAGCAACCCAAGCACGAGTCTCACCGTAGTTTGCTGCATTAGGATCTAGGGCATCCCAGTGTACAACTTGTAAATTAGGGTCAAATTTTGGCCCCCAAGAAGCATCATCATTTGTATTAACAACATTATGGCCATTAATAGCACCTTCGAAACTCCAATCTTGAGAATAACCGGCACCATACTCATACTGATACTCTGGCATAGTCTCTTTGTCAATTGTACTCCAGGTAATACCTGAATTTACAACAACACCGATACCATTCTTATTCTTAGAACCTTTCTTGGTAGTAATTAAAACAACACCATTCGCTGCTCTAGAACCATAAAGTGCAGATGCAGCAGCACCTTTAAGAATAGATACCGACTCAACATCATCAGGATTGATATCTGATGCAGCATTACCATAGTCATATCCACCCCAACCACTTTGTTGGTTAGCAGTATTGGTATTACTGTTATCCATAGGTACACCATCAACTACAAATAAAGCCTGGTTGTTACCTAAAAGAGAAGCAGTACCACGAATAAGGATATCTGCCGATCCTCCCATAGTATTAGCTTGACGGATATTAACACCGGCAACCTTACCTGAAAGAGAATTTACAATATTTGTTTCTTTAACCTCACTAACGGCATCACCACTAATTTCAGTTACAGCATAACCTAGAGACTTTTTCTCTCTTGTTACACCCAATGCAGTTACGACAACCTCATCCATACCAATAGATTCAGTTTCCAAAACAACATTAATTATAGTTTGTGAACCGACTTTAATTTCTTGAGGAACCATACCCACAAAACTATAAACAAGCACATCACTTGCTGAAGCTTCAAGACTATATTTCCCATCAATATCTGTACTCGCACCAATAGTGGTACCTTTTACAACAACAGATACACCAGGCATTCCGAGCCCGTCGTCGGCACTGGTTACCGTACCGGTAATTTGCTTGCTTTGCGCAGTCACTATTTGGGTTCCTACAAAAAGTAGAAAGACAAACAGTCCAATTAATTTTTTCATAAAAATTCTTTTTAGTTAGTAATTAAGTAAAGATGCAAATGGTTTAATGGTAATAATCAATGCTAAAATTAGCACATATATTGATTTTAACAAACATTAACATACATTTAACACATGCTAACACTTATGACTTTTATCACTTTCCATGAATAATCTAAAACCGTCTTCTATTTTAACATTGGCTATATTTGCTAACGACTACACACATTTAGAATTTAAGAATCAGGACAATAGCCCTTCTCTTATAAACTTATCTACATATATTACTTCAACCACACAATTAGCACACAACTCGTTATTTACATCCTGTCTAAATAACAAAAACCTCCAATAAGATAAACAGCTCAAATCACACCATAAAAGTTCTATTTCAAACGATAATCACGCTTTTATTACAGAATCACATGTGCTACAAACGATATAGGTCAAAGCAGGAAATCATTTCATTATCGTTCTATAATATCCTCTTCCAAATTTTGAACAAAAAAAAAGGGATGACTCATTTAAGAATCACCCCTTCATATATTTGACTTAAATTTCTATGAGTAAATCTCTTTTTTCGATGCGATTAAAGTGTTTTGTAGTAATGACACGATAGTCATTGGACCAACTCCACCAGGAACTGGTGTGATGAATGAACACTTAGGAGACACTTCAGCAAAATTAACATCACCAATCAGCTTCCAACCAGATTTAGTCTTATCAGATTTGATTCTGTGAATTCCAACATCGATTACAACTGCTCCAGACTTAACCATGTCTCCTGTAAGGAACTCAGGCATACCTAAAGCGACAATAATGATATCAGCCTGACGAGTAATATCTGGAATATTCTTAGTACGACTATGACAAAGCGTTACTGTACAATCGCCATGAGAAGCTTTACGAGACATTAATACACTCATTGGTGTACCAACAATATTACTACGACCAATCACGACACAATTTTTTCCCGATGTCTCAATCTTATATCGTTTCAATAACTCTACAATACCTGCAGGAGTAGCTGGCAAATAAGTTGGTAAGCTTGCTACCATCTTACCTACATTCATAGGGTGGAATCCATCAACATCTTTCTCTGGGCGAATGGTTTCGATCACTTTAGATTCCGAGATATGCTTAGGTAATGGCAATTGAACAATTAAACCATCGATTGAATCATCTTGGTTCACTTTCTCAATTTCAGCTAAAAGCTCAGCTTCTGTAATCGTATCTTCAAATCGAAACTCTGAAGAATCAAAACCTACCTGATGACAAGCTTTAACTTTTGCAGCAACATAGGTTTCGCTGGCGCCATCATGTCCAACAATAATAGCCGCAAGATGTGGCTTTTTACCACCATTTTTAACAATCCCTTCAACTTCAGCAGCAATTTCCTGCTTCACCTCAGCCGAAATCTTTTTTCCATCGATTAATTCCATGACTATGTTTTGTATCTGTGATAAGTAATATGCAGCTTGAATCTATAGCTACAAGACATTATTATTTTTAAGAAAAAATGCCTGACTATAGAGTCAAGCATTTTTATCTATCGTTTTTTCATTGGAAGATTTCCCATCATTCGAGACATCTTTCCACCTTTCGACATCATTTTCATTAACTTTCGCGTTTCATCAAACTGCTTAATCAGTCGATTCACATCTTGAATATTAGAACCACTACCATCAGCAATACGCTTACGACGAGATCCATTCAATAAAGTTGGATTCTCACGCTCAAGTGGTGTCATTGAATAAATAATCGCCTCAATCCCCTTAAAAGCATCATCATCGATATCTATATTCTTAAGTGCTTTTCCAACACCAGGAATCATCGAAGCTAAATCCTTAAGATTACCCATTTTCTTAATCTGAGAAATCTGAGAAAGGAAATCGTTAAAATTAAACTGATTTTTAGCAATCTTCTTTTGTAGGTTACGAGCTTCATCAGCATCGAACTGCTCTTGAGCACGCTCTACAAGAGAAACGATATCACCCATACCTAAAATACGGTCAGCCATACGTGATGGATGGAAAACATCCAAAGCGTCCATTTTCTCACCTGTACCCACAAACTTAATTGGCTTGTCTACAACTGAACGAATAGATAAAGCGGCACCACCACGAGTATCACCATCTAATTTCGTTAATACAACGCCATCAAAGTTTAATCTATCATTAAACTCCTTAGCTGTATTGACAGCATCCTGACCAGTCATTGAGTCAACTACGAATAAAATCTCAGAAGGTTTGATTGCCTTTTTAACAGCTTCAATTTCTTTCATCATCGCCTCATCGACAGCCAAACGACCTGCCGTATCGATAATTACTAAATCGTAACCTCTTGCTTTTGCTTCTTTAATTGCGGCTTCTGCAATCTTAACTGGATTATTATTAGCCTTATCAGAATAAACAGGCACGCCAATTTGCTCACCCAATACGTGCAACTGATCTATCGCCGCTGGACGATAAACGTCACAAGCAACCAATAAAGGATTTTTCGAACGTTTTGTTTTGAGTAAGTGAGCTAGCTTTCCTGAGAAAGTTGTCTTTCCAGAACCTTGAAGACCTGCAATCAAAATAACCGAAGGATTTCCTTTGATATCGATATCAACATTCTCCCCCCCCATCAACTCAGCCAATTCATCGTGAACAATTTTCACCATTAATTGGTTTGGCTTCAATGAAGTCAATACATTTTGTCCTAATGCTTTTTCTTTTACTATTGCAGTAAACGACTTGGCGATTTTAAAATTGACATCGGCATCAAGTAAAGCTCGACGAACATCCTTTAATGTTTCAGCTACATTTATTTCGGTGATCTTTCCATGTCCTTTCAACAACTGAAAAGACCGCTCAAGTCTTTCATTAAGATTTTCAAACATTGTATTTCCGGATTATTTTTAGTTTCCTGCAAAAATAAAAAATTCTCTGTATTTGCTCTTATATCAAAGCATCTTTTAACCAGATGCATTTAAGCCATTACTCAGAGTTCTTATTTTCGATTCATTTGAATAATTATATGCTATGGAGTCTTGGCTCATCAAAACCAAGACTCATCTTTATATTTTATAATAAGAGCAGTTTATAAAAGCGACTCCTTATTATTGTATTACATTCTTTCTGGCAAACTTACACCTAATAAACTCATACCCGATTTAATAATTTCTGCGACTTGTTTAGACAAGACAAAACGGAAATTTCTTAAATCGACGTTTTCCTCTTTATTCATTGGGAAATCGTGATAAAACTGATTGTATTCCTTAGACAAGTCGTAAATGTAGTTCGAAATTAAAGCTGGGCTAGTATCTCGACCAGCATCTTTTATTACGTTTGGATAATTAGCCATCAATTGAATCAGGAATGATTCTTTTTCTGAAATATTTAAATCTGATTTAGCCAATTCCAGGATTTCCATACCACTTTCAACAGCTTTACGCAACACCGAATTAATACGTGTATACGTATATTGAATAAATGGACCAGTATTACCGTTGAAATCAATAGAATCCTTAGGGTTAAACATCATATTTTTCTTAGGATCAACCTTTAAAATAAAATATTTCAATGCTCCCATTGCTATCTTGTAATAAACATCCTCAGCTTCCTCTTTCGAGTAACCAGAAAGTTTACCAAGTTCTTCTGAAGTTTCACGAGCTGTGTTAACCATTTCCTCCATTAACTCGTCCGCATCAACAACAGTCCCCTCACGAGATTTCATTTTACCTTCAGGTAACTCAACCATACCGTATGACAAGTGCTTAATTTTATCACTCCACTCGTAACCTAATTTTCCCATAACCAAAGAAAGTACCTGGAAGTGGTAATTTTGCTCATTACCCACAACATAAATATGCTCATCGATATGGAATTCATTGAAACGCTCATAAGCTGTTCCAATATCTTGTGTCATATATACAGAAGTTCCATCATCACGAAGTAATAATTTGTGATCTAAACCATCAGACTCAAGGTCAATCCAAACCGATCCTGTTTCCTTTTTATAAAGAACCCCTTCGTCAAGCCCACGCATAACGATAGCTTTTCCTTTTTTATATGTATCCGATTCGAAATAAACTTTATCAAAATCAACTCCCATCGTTTTGTAAGTAATTTCGAATCCAGCTAATACCCAATCGTTCATTTTACGCCAAAGAGCCACAGTTTCTTCGTCGCCCGCTTCCCACTTCACAAGCATTTCTTGCGCTTCAAGCAAAAGCGGCGCTTTCTTCTTAGCCTCATCGGCATCCATGCCACCAACTATTAAAGCCTCAATCTCTTTTTTATATTCCTGATCAAATTTCACATAATATTTTCCAACTAAGTGGTCGCCCTTAATACCTGTCGATTCTGGAGTTTCACCTTCACCAAAACGCAACCAAGCCAGCATTGACTTACAAATATGAATTCCTCTATCGTTCACAAGATTTACCTTGATCACTTCTAAACCATTCGCTTTTAAAATTTGAGCAACAGAATAACCTAATAAGTTATTTCTGATATGCCCTAAGTGAAGAGGCTTATTAGTATTAGGAGATGAGTACTCAATCATCACTTTTTTAGCACCTTCTGTCAAAGGAATAAAACCGTAATTCTCAGTTTTCAAGGCCTCATTCAAAACTGAAAGCCAATATGAATTGTCAATAACCAAATTCAAGAAACCTTTTACGATATTAAATGAAGGAATGGCATCGATATTTTCTTGTAGATAATTTCCAAGGTCATTAGCAGTTTCTTCAGGTGATTTCTTAGAGAAGCGTAAAAATGGGAATACTACAACAGTTAAGTCTCCCTCAAATTCGCGTCTGGTCTTTTGAATCTGAACACTATCCTCTTCAACTTTATGACCATAGCATGCACTTATGGCCTCTACTACTTTACCTTTAATAATACTTTCAATACTCATTTGGAAATTCTTTGTTCGGGAACTCAAATTGACAGTCACGACTAGCAATTTTTTAGTTCCGCATGAAATTAAAATAATTCAAAATTAGTCTCTTCAATCCTTCAATCAACAGGTCAATACTAATATTCGAATTTGCAAAGATAGCATGAATTCCAAAAAAACATATTTTCAATGTCTAGAAATCTTGTAAAAATCACTTATTTCGACTATATTAATTTAAATTATTCGTTCTATTTACTTACAGCATCAAGGAACAAGCCTTTTTAAGAATGTTTCTGATATAAAAAACCTGCTCTATGAACATAAATTTAAACGGACGCTGGCGCAATCAATACAATTCTGAAATGAATTTGATTATTGATGGTAACAATATCACAGGCACTTTCCAAACTGGAATAGGACTTCCTAATTTTGAAGAAAAATTCGAAGTTATTGGACGTCTAAAAGATAACGTTATTGCTTTTATGGTTGATTTTGGCAAATATGGCTCACTTGCCTGCTGGACAGGACGTGTCGAAGTTGACGATATTGGTGTGGTTATTCACTCCATGTATCACCTCTCACAATCTGACGGAAGCGATGAAGAGAAAATGGCTAAGGCTATTATTACTGGAGTCGGAACCTTTAGAAAACCATAAATATCCATACTGTACCTAATAGCTTCTACTCTAATAAAACTAGGCTTTCTAGAGAATTAAATCTATAATTTAATATTAAACAGTATTGATTACAAATCAGTTACAACTCATCTAGTCCTAACACATTTAACCTTCTTTAACTTAGTTTTTTTTTTCAAAATAGATTAAAGCTGTATGTTTGTATCAACAAAACAAAATTGATTTCTAAGATCAATTCTAAACTCTGAATCACATGAGTTTAGTCGTTTTCATAGGTTAGATTTAGGTTAGTAAGAAAACTCAGGTGGGGACCTGAGTTTTTTCTTTTTATATGAATCTCACATCCTCCTCATTCTAGCCTCACTCAGTCTATTCTATCAAAATTTTATAAAAACAAAAGCTTAACGTTCTTTAACCTGCGTTGACACCGCTTAACTAAAGAAAGCCCTATATTTGTAATGTTGAAACAAACTAACAATCCAAAGTTAGTTCTAAGCTCAACTCCAAAAGAGCTTAGTCAATTTTTTTCATAGGTTAGATTTAGGTTAGTAAGAAAAACTCAGGTGGGGACCTGAGTTTTTTCATTTTATAAGAATTCCACACCCACCTCACTCTATTAAATAACTCAGAATCTATATTATTCTTAAATCTAATAACGATAAACGCTTAACGTTCTTTAACTTGTACTGATGCCCCTTAACAAAAGAATACACTATATTTGTAATGTTGAAACTAACAATCCAAAGTTAGTTCTAAGCTCAACTCCAAAAGAGCTTAGTCAATTTTTTTCATAGGTTAGATTTAGGTTAGTAAGAAAAACTCAGGTGGGGACCTGAGTTTTTTCTTTTATAGGAATTTCTCATCAACCACGAGATCATTTACTCTACAAACACGCTTCTCTACGACTACATAAACACCTCATAACAACACAATTAATTCTAGAAGAAACTGAAAACTATCATATATAGCAAGGAGAAACATAAGCACATTTCAATCGTGTTAATATTTCAACAATACGTGAAATAAACATTCATGTGTGAAATTTTATTCAGCTTTGTTTTTTTATTCCAATATTTTCATCATATTTGCACCTATAAATCAAAAAAAAATGAACATGATATTGACCACATTAAAAAAACAGATTAAACACAATAAACACTATTGAGTTACTATCTATGTGGAATCATGTGAAGCTTTAAAATATCAAAAAGCCTGCAGAATTTCTGCAGGTTTTTTTTGTGAAAATATCTAAGCGAATTAAAGTATAATCTTAAGGCAACCATAAATTAAAATAACCTTAGGTTTTAAATTCTCTAACTATTACAAAACAAAAACCATGAAAATCTTAAAATTTGGCGGCACCTCCGTTGGTACTCCTCAACGTATTCAAAACCTAGCCCAAATTGTTCAGAACGAAGAGCCTTGTATTGTCGTGCTATCCGCTATGGCAGGCACAACCAATGCACTGGTTGAAATAACCGAATTATTATATAAAGGTGATAATGAAAACTCCCTTATTAAAATTGAAGACCTCGAACAGAGTTATATTACAAGAGTCAATGAGCTGTATACAAGTTCAGAATATCTGAACAAAGGACTAGAATTAATTAATTCTCATTTTGTTTACATCCGAAACTTTGTTCACAAGACTTTTACTCAGCTTCAAGAAAAAGCGGTACTGGCCCAAGGCGAATTAATTTCGACAGCCATGTTTCACTATCATTTGTCCGAAAACAATATTGATTCTGTCCTACTTCCAGCCCTCAACTTCATGCGGATTGATAAGGATGGTGAGCCCGACAGCTATTACATTCAGGAAAACCTTAAAAGAGAAATCAGCCAAAATCCGCAAAACAAGCTATTTATAACTCAAGGCTATATCTGTAGAAATGCGTATGGTGAAGTTGACAACCTACACAGAGGAGGTAGTGACTATTCTGCTTCACTTATTGGTGTCGCTATTTCTGCTTCTGAGGTTCAAATCTGGACAGATATTGATGGCTTTCATAACAACGATCCTCGTTTTGTAGAACAGACTCACGCAATTAGTGAATTATCTTTCGACGAAGCAGCCGAATTAGCTTATTTTGGGGCAAAAATCATGCATCCTGCCAGTGTATTACCCTGCAAATTGAGTAATATTCCTGTACGTCTTAAAAACACATTAAGCCCTATTGATGTGGGAACTCTCATATCAAATAAATTAGAACGAAAGCGTATTAAAGCCGTTGCGGCAAAAGACGGAATTACAGCCGTGAAAATAAAGTCGGGACGTATGCTTTTAGCCTATGGATTCCTAAGAAAAATATTCGAAGTTTTCGAGATTTACAAGACTCCTATTGATATGATTACCACCTCCGAGGTAGCTGTATCACTAACAATTGATGATACAAGCCGACTTGAAGAAATTGAAAAGGAGCTGGAGAAATTTGGTACCGTTGAAATCGACACCAATCAATCTATTATATGTATTGTTGGTGACTTCATATCTGAAGCAGCAGGTTCAGCAAAATTAGTTCTTGAAGCCTTAGACAAAATACCCCTCAGAATGATTTCATATGGAGGAAGCAGTCACAATATTTCAGTATTAGTTGATCAAGAAAATAAGGTTGAGGCCTTAAAATCACTGAACAAACTATTCATTTAGAAAATGCAATTGTTTACTTATTGAATCAACTTCTAAACTTAAAACACATGATTAATTCAACGACATACAGATATTTAAATTCACAGGAGACACCATTCTACTATTACGATTTGGATCTACTTGAGACCACATTAAAAAACATCAAAGAAGAGGCTGCACAATACAATTATCACGTCCATTATGCGATAAAAGCCAATGCAAACCCAAGAATACTTTCACTAATACAAACTTATGGTTTTGGTGCTGATTGTGTCAGTGGTAACGAGATAAAAAGAGCATTGGAAAATGACTTCTCTGCAAAGAAAATTGTCTACGCTGGTGTAGGCAAATCAGACAAAGAAATTGAAATTGCTCTTGATGCCAATATTTTTTGTTTCAACTGCGAGTCTATCCCCGAAATTGAAGTGATAGATGAAATTGCCAAGTCAAAAAAGAAGGTAGCGAAGATTGCCTTGCGTATTAACCCTAATGTTAATGCCAATACACATCATTATATCACAACGGGTATAGCTGAAAACAAATTCGGGATTAATCCTTGGGAATTCGAAGAAGTGCTCCGTTTATTAGAAAACTCTGAGAATCTAAACCTGATTGGATTACATTTCCATATTGGCTCTCAAATTGTTGACTTGAGTGTTTTTAAAAGTCTTTGCTTACGTATCAACGAAATTCAAGATTGGTTTCTAGATCATCAAATTATTGTCGACCATATTAATGTTGGAGGCGGCTTTGGCATCAACTATCATAAGCCTGATGAGGAACCTATACCTGATTTTAAAAACTACTTTGCAATTTTCAATGAATTTCTGAGTCTAAAAGCGAATCAGGAGGTTCATTTTGAATTAGGAAGATCGATAGTTGGACAGTGTGGAAGCTTAATTTCACGCGTACTGTATGTGAAAAATGGGATCAACACCAATTTTGCAATTCTAGATGCAGGTATGACTGAATTATTACGTCCGGCTCTCTATCAGGCATTCCATAAAATTGAGAATTTAAGTTCAACAAATCTACCGGAAAAATACGATGTGGTTGGTCCTATTTGTGAATCATCAGATTGTTTTGGAAAAGCCGTTTCCTTGCCTAAAACGAAGAGAAACGATCTGATTGCAATTCGTTCAACAGGAGCATATGGGGAAGTAATGGCATCAAAATACAACCTTAGACAGATTGCAAAATCTTTTTTTTCACATGACATTCAAAAACAATAAGTGCTGATTATCTGATCACTACAATCTTATTTAGATGCAAATATTTAACTATTAACCAAAAACCATTTGGATTTTAATTTTAAAATTCGATACATTTGTCAAAATCTAATAAGAAAAAACCATGAACGCTTCAGTTTGCAAATTTTGGTGGTGGCATAATACTAATCTCTCATATACCCTGAGCAGAAACGTCCGCCCTATATGCAAATTTTAAGCCTTTAAAAAAGATAAAAACAGCATTAAGCGACCTACTGATTTCTCAGTAGGTCGCTTTTTTTTTTACCCCAAATTCCAATACCATGATCAAATTCAAACATTATAAAAAAGAAATGCTTGCCGATGTTATTACACCAGTAAGTATGTATCTGAAACTTAGAGATCGATTTCCTCAAAGTATTCTTCTGGAGAGCTCAGATTATCACAGCCCTGAAAATGCAAGTTCTTTCATTGCACTTGAGCCAATCGCTAACATCTGTTTGAAAGATAATTTGCTTATTGAAAGTATTGGTGCTGATAGAAAAGAAACCAGTATCAAAGATCAACCAATTGGCTTCTTGGCAAATCAGTTAGAATCCTTTGTCAAACAATTTGATCTGGAAGACAAAGATGAGATCAATAAAGCCAATGCTTTATTTGGTTACACTTCTTTCGACGCAGTACCGGGATTCGAAAGTTTAAATTTTATTGAGAAAGCGGGTGAGAAAATCCCACAACTCTCCTATTCTCTATATCGTTTCATCATTGAGGTTAATCATTTTAATAATACGCTTAGCATAGTTGAGCTAAGTCATAATGGTGAAGAATCAAGAATAAAGGAGATTGAAGATTTACTTCGTAATCACAATATTCCAAGTTTTAGTTTCTCGCTGAAAGACGAAGAAGAGAAAACAAATATGAGCGATCAGGATTATCTTGATATGGTTGAAAAAGGCATCCAGCATTGCCGACGTGGCGATGTTTTTCAAATCGTTCTTTCACGATCCTTTTCACAAGGCTATCAAGGTGATGATTTCAATCTCTATAGAGCCCTTCGATCTATTAACCCATCACCCTACCTATTCTATTTCGATTGCGGTTCTTTTCGAATTATGGGTTCATCGCCCGAAGCACAAATTGAAGTTAAAAATAATAAGGCCTACATTCATCCTATTGCAGGAACATTCCGCCGATCGGGTGATGCTTTGCAAGATATTGAGTTAGCTAAAAAATTAGAAGCGGATGAAAAAGAGCAAAGCGAACACGTTATGCTTGTTGATTTAGCTAGAAATGACTTAAGTAGGAATGCGACTAATATAAAAATCGAAACTTTTCGCGAGGTCCAATTCTATTCTCATGTCATTCATTTGGTATCAAAAGTATCTGGAGAGTTACCAAAGGATTACAACACTTTTGATTTAATCGGGAACACTTTTCCTGCTGGTACTTTATCTGGAGCACCAAAGTATAAAGCTATGGAACTCATCGATAAATATGAACCCACAAGTCGCGGTTTTTATGGAGGCTGTATTGGCTCTATTGGCTTTAATGGTGAGGTAAATCAGGCTATCATGATTCGAACTTTCCTGAGTAAGGATAACAATCTATATTATCAGGCAGGTGCTGGAGTTGTAGAAAAGTCAATTCCTAAAAGTGAACTTGAGGAAGTTGATAACAAACTGGCAGCACTGAGAAAAGCAATGAAAATTGCAGAAGAAATTTGAAAATAAAAGAAGGGTGTTGTCAGATATCGGACATCAGTTATCTGCTTCAGAAATACATCAACTAATCAACACATTAGCACATCAACGTCATGAAAATACTTGTTCTAGATAATTACGATTCATTCACCTATAATTTGGTAGAATATTTACGTCAACTTAATCCTGGCGAAATAGAGATTCATCGCAATAGAGAAATTGAATTGCACGAGATTGAAAAATACGATAAGATTCTCCTTTCACCAGGCCCTGGAATTCCTGATGAAGCTGGAATTCTAAAAGCACTGATTAAAAAATATGCGCCTACAAAATCAATCCTGGGGATTTGCCTGGGGCATCAAGCCATAGCTGAAGTTTTTGGAGCTGAACTTGAAAACCCTTCAAAGGTATACCACGGTATCGCTTCGGATATTAGCCGATGTAACGATAAGTCGAAACTACTTAGAGGTATCCCCCCTGAATTTAAAGCTGGTCGTTATCATTCATGGAATGTATCAGAGCATAAATTACCCGATTGCTTAGAAGTGACTTGTAAGGATAAAGAGGATATGATCATGGGCTTAAGACACAAAGAATACGATGTTGAGGGGATTCAATTTCACCCGGAATCAATACTAACACCTCAGGGCTTACAAATGATTATGAATTGGTTGATGGAAATTTAATAGAGATAAGCTAAGTCACACATGCAATTTCAAAAACTAGGAGATGAAAAATATATTACACCATTTATTCGAATATAAAACACTCACAAAACAAGAAGCTGAGGAAGTTCTGATACAAATTACCGAAGGAGAATACAAGGAAGCTCAGATCATAGCCTTTCTGACCGTATTTCAAATGCGAAGCGTAACTGTTGATGAACTAATTGGATTTAGAACTGCTCTTTTAAAGATGGGTATTCCTGTTGATTTCAGCGATTACAATTGTATTGACCTTTGTGGCACAGGTGGTGATACAAAAAACACGTTTAATATATCAACATTAGCTTCATTTATTGTAGCAGGTTCAGGTGAAATGGTAAGTAAGCATGGTAATTACTCTGTGTCCTCTTTTTGCGGATCATCGAACGTAATTGAACATTTAGGCTATCAGTTTAAGGATAAAGAAAACGAATTAAAGGAGGATTTGGAACGCTCCAACATTTGTTTTTTACACGCTCCACTTTTCAATCCTGCAATGAAAAATGTAGCATCCATAAGAAGAAACCTAGGTATAAGGACATTTTTCAATATGCTAGGCCCTTTGGTCAACCCATCGCAACCCAAGCATCAGATTGTTGGTGTGTATGATTTAGAATTAGCTCGTCTATACCAATATGTGCTGCAAGAGACAGACACTAAATATACAATCATTCATAATATTGATGGTTACGACGAAATTGCCTTAACAGATAAAGTCAAACTTATATCGAATGATAGTGAGGAAATAATAAGTCCTCACGATTTAGGATTTAAGCTTCTAGCTCCCGAAGAATTATACGGAGGTCAATCTGTTGACGAAGCTGCCAAACTCTTCGTGAAAATCCTGAAAGGGAATGGTAGTGAAGCTCAAAACTCGGTATGCATTGCCAATGCAGGTATTGCAATTCACTGTCTGCATCCTGAAATCTCACGAGACGATGCCATAGATAGAGCTCGAGTATCCCTGGAATCTGGCAAAGCGCTTATGGCACTTAACAAACTTGTAAAAGAAACTATTTAAGAAAAAGTCATGCACGATATATTACGCACCATAGTAGAACAAAAACACAAGGAAGTTGAGCAGCTTCAAAGTCAATATTCTATTGATGATTTGAAACAAGCGAAGCACTTTCATCGCACTTGTTATTCAGCTAAAGCCGCTATAACAACTGGTAACAATTCGGGTATTATCTCTGAGTTTAAAAGACAATCGCCTAAAAAAGGACCAATTAATGCTAATGCAAATATAAGAACCGTTGTTCAAGCCTATCAGAAAGCCAATGCCTCTGTCGTTTCTGTTTTAACTGACAGCCTTTTTTTTGGTGCTCATGATACTGATTTTGAAATTGCTCGTGAGAGCCTAAGTATGCCTCTTCTTCGTAAGGATTTTCTGGTAGATCCTTATCAAGTTTATCAAACTAAGGCTATGGGTGCTGACTTGATTCTCCTTATAGCAGCCATTCTTACTCCTGAAGAAGTTGAGAGTATGAGCCAACTGGCAAAGAATTTAGGTCTGGAAGTTCTTCTTGAAATTCATGATGAATCGGAATTAAAGCACATCAGTTCAAGCGTTGATTTGGTTGGAATAAATAATAGAAATTTGAAAGATTTCTCTGTAGATCTGAAGCATTCAATCAAGTTATCGGAACAAATTCCAGACCACTTCATAAAAGTGACTGAAAGTGGAATCAAAGGAGAAGATGATATTCTATTTCTAAAATCAAATGGTTTTCAAGCCTTTCTCATTGGTGAACATTTTATGAAACAAGAAAATCCTGGCAAAGCCTGCTCTGAATTAATTCAAAACCTAAGCCTTAATAATTAATAAGATGAAATTAAAAGTATGCGGGCTTAAAAGTCCAGAGAATATAGAACAACTAACAAAGCTTGATGTGGATTTCATGGGCTTTATCTTCTTTGAGCGATCCAAACGATACGTTGCTGATACACTAAGCAAAGAGATAATAAAGGCCATCCAAAATCATATCAAAAAGATAGCCGTATTTGTGAATGCCCGATCAGAAGATATCTTATGGACTTTGAAAGATTACGACTCAAAGTTCGACTACATACAATGCCATGGGGATGAAACACCAGAATTCTGTCAGGACTTGAAAAAAATGGGCTTTGGAATCATCAAAGCCTTTCAAATGGATGAAGAATTCGATTTCAATCAATTAAAAGCTTATGAGTCCGTTGTAGATTACTTTTTATTCGATACATCTTCGAAAAATTATGGCGGAAGTGGTCAAAAGTTCGATTGGACTTTACTTGATAAATATCAGGGGAACAAACCATTTTTCTTAAGTGGAGGTATAAAACCAGAGGATGTCAAACGATTACAAAACTTTAATCACCCTCAATTTTACGCCATCGATATCAATTCGGGATTCGAAGATGCACCCGGTTTAAAGAACATCGACCTAATCGAAACATTTAGCAAAAAATTAAAAGAGATTACCACCGAGTAGGGTGTTTATCTGAAGATAAATTTGATCCCTTCGGGATAATTTACAATCTACATATCATCACATCCACTCAATCAACACATCATATCCCATGAACTATCAAGCAGACAATAAAGGCTTTTACGGCAAATTTGGAGGAGCATACATCCCCGAGCTTTTGCGTAGAAATATCGATGAACTCGAAAATGCCTACTTAGATATATTAGAATCGGAAGATTTCAAAACAGAGTATGCACGCTTACTCGACAACTATGTGGGACGTCCTACTCCACTGACTCATGCAAGGAATCTTTCAGAAAAATACAAGACTCAAGTTTACCTAAAACGTGAGGATTTAAATCATACTGGAGCACACAAAATAAATAATACGATTGGGCAGATACTTTTAGCAAAACATCTGGGTAAAAAACGAATTATTGCTGAAACGGGTGCTGGTCAACATGGTGTTGCTACAGCGACAGTTTGTGCTCTTTTCGGCCTTGAGTGTGTTGTTCATATGGGAGCACTAGATGTAGAAAGACAAGCTCCAAATGTGGCTCGAATGAAAATGTTAGGTGCCTCAGTTGTTCCTTCAACCTCGGGTAATCAAACCCTTAAAGATGCGACCAATGAGGCTATTCGTGATTGGATTGCCAACCCTCACTCCTTCTACCTCATAGGTTCAGTAGTTGGACCTCATCCTTATCCAGATATGGTGAGCCGCTTGCAGTCCATCATATCTGAAGAGATTAGAATGCAATTGGAAAAAGAACAAGGAAATCCTAACCCAAACTATGTAATAGCTTGCGTTGGTGGTGGTAGTAATGCCGCTGGTGCATTTTATCATTACCTCGATGAAGAAGAGGTTAATTTAATCGCCGTGGAAGCTTCAGGGAAAGGTGTTGATACCGATGAAACTGCCGCTACGATTACCATTGGAACCACCGGATTTATTCATGGGAGTAAAACCTTACTGATGCAAGATGATGATGGGCAAATTATAGAGCCATACTCAATTTCTGCAGGTCTTGATTATCCTGGCGTGGGCCCAATACATGCGCATCTAGCTGAAATAGGTCGTGTGAAATATATCAGCGCAACTGATGATGATGCTCTTAAAGCTGCCAATATTTTGGCTCTAAATGAGGGTATTATTCCTGCCCTAGAATCGGCTCATGCTCTTGCTGCTCTCGACAAAATACAATTTAGAAAGGACGATATAATCGTTGTCATTGTATCAGGACGTGGGGATAAGGATATGGAAACGTATATGAACAATTAATGAATTCAGTTTTTGAATTTATAGACTCAACACATTAACACATCAAATCATTAACGTATCAACATATCATCTCATGAATAGAATAGACAACTTATTCCAAAATAAAAAACAAAATATCCTATCCATCTATTTTCCAGCTGGATATCCCAACCTAAACGATACGGTTCCTAATTTGGAGCTGCTACAAACCGCTGGCGTAGATATGGTGGAAATTGGCATTCCTTTTTCTGATCCTTTAGCAGATGGAGCAGCCATACAAGCAGCAGCTAAACAATCGCTTGATAATGGGATGAATCTGCGTTTGCTTTTTGAACAACTTAGAACTGTGCGTAAAACAGTAAATATTCCACTGATACTTATGGGATACTGGAATACGATTTATCGTTATGGTGTCGAACAATTTCTTATTGATTGCCAGAAAGTTGGCATCGATGGACTTATTGTTCCTGATCTTCCATTGGAAGAGTTCGAATTATATTATAAAGCCGATTTCGAAAAACACGGTATCTATAATGTCCTGCTAGCTTGTCCAGAAACAGAAGAAGGTCGTTTAAAAAAGCTTATAGAGTCAAGCCAAGGTTTTCTCTATATGGTTTCCTCATCGGCTACAACAGGTGGAAGCATGAAGCTTGACGAAAAACAAAAGGCCTATTTTAATCGAATCAAAGAAATTAAAACACCTAGGCTTATTGGTTTTGGAATAAATAATAAAGCAAGTTTCGAATATGCCTCGCAATACGCCAATGGCGCTATAGTTGGAACTGCGTTTATAAAAGCATTAGAGAAAAATCAAGCTGAGAATTTTATTATTGGATTAAAATAAGAGTCGGAGATTTTAAATAGAAAAGCACTGTTACTCAATAATGAGAGAACAGTGCTTTTTTAGTATTTATTACTTTGTATTTATAGTCTCTTCAATCGTATTATGAAATCACCATGTGGCATAATTTTCAGCCACAATCGTTCTGTATGAACAAAGAATCTTCTGAAAAAATCAAAATATAAGGTCAGATAAAAGAAAGCTGTTGTCAGCCAGATAAAACCCAAATTGAACCAGAAAGTTTCAATTAAATAATTTCCTAAACGCTTTTCAGCTGCATAAAAATGTGCTCGTCCCACTTTATGTTCCGGTGATTTAAATATCGGATCTTTTAACCGAACCAATTCACCCTTATACTCTGTGAATTTATTTAATTCCCTTTTATTGAGCACAACCTTTTCAATGGCTTTGTTATGGTATCTCTGTTTAAAAGCAAATAGTTCATCCGAACTACCATACTCTTTACGCAAATCGTTGTAAGCCTTATCTCGCATAGCAGATGCACGAGAATACCTACTCCAGAAAATTTGTTGTAAATCGTCAAGCCATTGATTAACCGAATCTGCATTAGAAACTGAAATATCTTTAGGAATCGCATCTATATCAGACAATTTAGAAAACTCACTTCGAATTAATTTAAGCTTTTTCGTTACATTTTGGTTCTTATGAGTGAGGCGCACATAGGCCTTGTATCTTCTCGATAGTTCTGGAATTAAAAAGGAAGCTTTATATGAAGCATCACTCATCTCCTTTTCCAAATCAAAAAACTGTTTCTCAAATTCATTCTTACTAAACTGCTCCACCATCAATGCCTCATAAGCCCATCTTGAAGTCATCAAATCACCACAAACAGGTACATATTTTTGAGTTGTGATACTCGGATGGAGCTTATTATAACTCACAATAACACCCGAAAACAAAAGCTGAGGAACCAATATAAATGGGATAGAAACATAAACTGCTACTACTGAATTCAGAGATGCAGACAGATTTAAACCAATGAGATTAGCACAAGCTGATACTGTATACAACATCAACCAATACTCAAAATTTAAACCTTTAATTTCCAAAATTGAATTAGCAATAATCACAAAAAAGAAACTCTGAATAGCTGAAATTCCAAGCATAACAAGCACTTTGGAATTGATATAACTCAAACGACTCAAATTAAGAAATGACTCACGTTTAATAATACGCCTATCGTGAAGTATTTCCTCTGCTGAAATAATCAATCCAAGGAATAG
>NZ_JBFFKR010000022.1:0-27217 GCF_041555295.1 Ancylomarina sp.
GAAATAATAAGCTTAATATTTTGCTCCGATAATTTCTTAATCAATTCTAGTAACTGGGAATGTTCAAACCAGGAAGCAGTCAACGAACGATAGGCTGCCTCGTCATTTGCCAATTCACGAATCATCTCACTTTCAGTACGTGCATGAGAAAGCATATCCACAAAATTGTAAACAAAGACATTCAACTGAGAATCCAGCAGGGTTGATAAATTATCAAGAATTTTAGCTCCCCCTTTCTTAGAGCTGACCTTCTCATAGTTGTATTTAATATCTTTAAACTTACGTTTTAAATGCAACCCTATGAGCTCCTCTTCATGCAAATTCTTGCTGCTATCTTCATCATCATTAATCCAAAGTGTCGGATACTGCTTCTGGATATCTAAAGGCATCAAGCCTGAGAACATAGCATTCCGCGCATATTGCGTAGCTGTAGGTAAGATAGAACAATACATATCATCATCCTTCATTACAAAATACTCACTAATAATTGGATACAAGATCTGCCACTGATCTACACGTAAATTGTCGATCAAAATAAAAACAACCTTATCCCCTTTATCTAAAAGCGGGAAAACCTTATTCTTAAAAACATTGTGCGAGAATAGAGGCTTATCTATGGAATCGGTATTCATCCAATCCAAATAGTTCTTCTTTATATAGCGAGCAAATAAATTATTGGCTTCTGATTTCTGCATCTTGAGTACCTCATCCATACCTGAATCTTCGATTCCGGCAAGTTCCAGTTCCCAAAAAACCAATTTTTTGTAGACTTGTTTCCAATCATCAAAGTTCCTACAATCATTTATCTCCATTCCTAACTGTGAGAATCTGGATTGATAGGCAGAGGTGGTTTTTTCAGATACTAATCGCCTTTTATCCGTATTTTTTTTGATGCTCAGAAGAATTTGCTTAGGATTTACGGGCTTGATCAGATAGTCGCTTATATGACCTCCAATGGCTTCATCCATGATATCTTCTTCCTCACTCTTTGTGATCATCACTATGGGAAGAGTCAGATCGATAGCCTTTATCTCTGACAAAGCTTCCAAACCCGTCATACCAGGCATATTCTCATCCAATAAAACCAAATCGTAATGGGTCTTGCGAACCATATCGATTGCCTCAGGAGCATTATTACAAGTTTCAACGATATAATCTTTTCCCTCAAGGAAAATAATATGTGGTTTTAATAAGTCTATCTCATCGTCAACCCAAAGTATCTTAATTGCTTTCACGTACAAATCTTTTTAATGTTCTACAATTGGTAATGCACTATTACCTTTAGTATTCATCGTAGTAACAAGATTCTTTATGCTTTTCAATTTCTCAACTTGTCCTACTCCATTAGTAACGTTCCTTACGGCCAATATATTTCAACAATAACATTAAGAAAGCTTAATTTAAGTAGCGCTTGCTAAAAAATTTCAAATACTCATCCGTATCCGTTAGATTTTTAAACATCTCAAAATTATCCTTCGAGATAATAAAATTTCTATAGCCAGACTTTTCAACCTGATCAAATAGATTTCGATTGGATATGATCGCTCTGAAATACATCATCGCCTGTTTTTTATTTCTCATATTAGAAACGACAATCATATCACGTTCTTCGTCAAGAGATAGAAGTTCTGTTTTCAAAGTTTTCGTATTGTATTTCTTAATCTTGTTTTCAACGGCCTTAGAATTTACGCCTTCTTTTTTAAAGATTAGAACAAAATCGTGAGCCAAGTTTGCATTATACTGGTAAGGTCCATTATCATTTTCGACTACTTTCGATTTATCCTCTTGGTTTTTAGCCGCTTTTTTAATGTAGTTCTCACTAAAAAAAGATAGATATTTATTCAAACTTCTATTCACAAAAAACTTCATAAAATTCTTCTCTCCAATCACAAAACTCTCATAATCAATTTGAGCTAGCTGATCAAACACCTTTTTATCTTTTGTAATTTGATCAAAATAGTCCATTGCTGAATCCTGTGATCCCAGATTATTGACAATCACCATATGGTGGGTTTCATCGTATTGTTCTTTTATAGCTCGGAAATCCTTATCATGATTGAAGACATCATTCTTTATCTTTATCACATTTATCTTGCGTGAAGGCACTAATAAAATGAAGCGATGATTATCTTTTGAATCAATTTCGAAATCCTGATCATGTATCTCTTCATCAACCAATTCACCCTCTTGCTCTATCAATGCCGCTTTCTTCTGATAATAATGCTTCTTATAGAAACTCATATATTCATCAATGAGTTCTTCATTCTTCATTGTTTCAAAATTTGATACCGATATTAAGAAGTTTTTATAAGGTACATTTTCCAGACCTCTATAAGCTTTATCTGACGCAATAATTTGATTAAAATAAGTCAAAGCTTCTTCTTTATTCTTAAGCCCCTTAACTAAAATAATAACATCATTTTTATTCATTGAAAGACGATCTGTTCTTAAGCTTCTTTTATTCTCTGATCTGTTGTAACGATCAATATTGAACATGGTTTTATTAGGATCTAAGGCTCTTCTCTTGAATAAGAGGACAAAGTAATGCTCTTCGTTAGGAATGAACTTAAAATATTCTTTTTCAATATTAAAATCGCTCCCACCTCCATTTGCCATTTCAAGGGCCAACTGATCTTCAATCCTCCAATTAATCAGTAATCGATTCTGCCTAGCCTTATTCATATCTTCCTGAGAATACTGAATTGGAACAGATCCTGCATTTAGAGTACTCAAAATACCACGAGAAACTTCTTCAATTTCGGAGCTTGGCTTTGATTCAAGAAGCTCCTGAAGCACTATCTTAAAATCTTCTACACTTTGAGTTCGTCCTATGGACAAAGCTCTTAAAAACAAGAAATTTGATTCTAATTTCGACTCTGGATATTTCTTCAAGCCTTGTTCACAAATACGAATAACTTGCTCGTAATAAAAGTTTTGAAAAGCATCATAAGCTGTTAAATAAAATGATTCGGCCTCCCTATTTTGCGCTTCAATTTTTGCCCAATAATCCGGATCATTTAAAGCTTTAGCATAATCTGTATCTGCAAATTCTGTGAGAATCTTATTCTTATAGTATTCCGATTTAGAATAATTATTTTCCTGTTTATACAAGGAATAGCATTGGTAATAAGCTGATAACAAATAGGGGTTTTGAGGGAAGCGTTTTAATAAAACCTCCATTATCTCAATTGCTTTAGCTCTATCAAACAATCGTTCAGAATATACAAATGACGCCTCGTGTAAAGCTTCCATTATATCTTGATTCGATTTTTCTATCAATTCATCAGTTAAAGGTAAATCAACGAGATAGTAGGATTTATTCTTACGATCGCCTTTATCAACAATAACTTTTGTATCTCCATTTTCGTCAATAGGATCAACATCTAAATTATCACCTGTTGCAATTGATTTATTCTTACGCCTCCAGTTATCCGTTAGTTTTCTCCTTCCCCACTTACGCAGAAATTCTGATTTCCCTAACCCCACAGTTGTTGGGTTATAGAAATACCAATTCCCTTGTGTTTGAGATGAATTATTGGAACTAAAATTCCCGACCATATTATTCTGAGTAAAGAACGTTTTATCTGCTCTATTCTCAGCTTCAGCTAATCTTTTAGATTCTTCTTTTTCTAGCTCTTTATCTATCAAACTACGTATCAGGAAATCTCTTTCCTTCTCACTCATTCCAGCAATTCTCTGCAAACTATCCTCTTTTTCAATAATATTTAGATTATTTACTAAATTGGTCAAATTACCCACTCTAAGTGATATGTTAAGATAATTTGGATAGTTTTTATCAAGATAAACCATAGAGCTATCATAACAAATCTGAGCTTTTTTATAATTAAGATCAGCAAAGTAGTTATCTGCTAACTTGATGAATGATACAGCCTTTTGATTATCATTGGCGACACTTTCTTTTGTCGACTTCCAATAATTCTCTATGGCTGCATTTTTATCTCCATCCATCATATCCATTTCAGCTAAGGCAAAATAAATCTGATCTCTGTAATCTGCATTTTTCTGATCCTTTAGCATCTTATTTAGCTGCCTGCGAATTTCAGGACCATTCCCCGAGCCTGTGTATGTAAGTGCTTGTGAGATTTTGGCATTAAAAGCCATCTCGTAGGTAGAATGCAATTTTATTAAGCGTAAGAAAGCATCTGAAGCATTACTAGCCTGGTCTAACTTAAGATACAGCTGACCCAAAATATAATAATACTTGGCTTTAATATGTTTTGTGTTTTGCAACTGAATTGCAGTGCGTAGGTTCGAAACAGCAGCCAGATAATCTTTCTCACGAATACTGATATCTGTAAAAAGGGCTGCAACTTCCAGTCTATCCTTTTTAGATAACTTAGGTAAAGCACTCACCTCTTCAAGCAAAGCAATCGCTCCAAAATAATTCTCCTGATCGATTTGACATCTGGCTAATTCAATTTGAAATTCATGCTTTATTTTCGATTTGGGAAAATCCTTCAAGCCTTGTTCCAAGGCTTTTTCAGCTGTTCTATAATCTGCTTTATAAAACTGGGCTCTACCAAGAAGTAAGTAGCAATCCTCAATCCAACTATTAAATTCTTTTTTCTTACGAAACTCCTTATACTTATCAGATTGTTCTCCTTTTTTACGCTTAGGTTTTCTTGTAATCGAGTGTAATTTTATAGCCTTGGTAGCCTTGTCTATAGCATTATCAATATCGCCAGCAGCTATAGCTCGTGCACTAATATCCTGATAATCGAATACAGGTAAGATCGTGGTATAATTGTATTCAATGCCGTCTTCAATCTTCTTTTTTCCAGCCTTAAGACTTTCCTTTCCGTTAAAAAAAACATTATAATGAGTCGTGAGTGCGTGATATTTACGACTCACAAAGGTGTTCTTTTGGTTAGAGCATGCTATTGAAAAGAGAACAATAGCCAAACTCAAAATTACAGTATTTAACTTTCCTTTATTCAAAGCAATTCTATTTTTATTGGAAATACTAAAGGTTCAAAGACCTCAATAATCTATTTGAAAATGCAAAACAATATACAAATAGATTAGCTAGCTATCAGCCTTAGAAACTATTTTTTATATCGACTTCAATTTATAAGAATTCATTAATAGGATTTATGTCTCAAGGAAATTTTATCACCTAAAGATTTCTAACAAATAAACTCTTCTAAACGATCACCTTAAGTTTACTATCCGATTTCAAACAGAAATTATCGTAATCAAGATTTGTAATCAAATTAACGCCAGGTTTCTTACCTATTTCAAAACTGCCTAAATGATCGAAACCTAAAGCATCAGCACCATTTAAGCAGGCCCACTTTATTTGTTGCTCCAGGCTTAAATCGGCTTTAATAGTCTGTAAATATTTAAGCTCATCAAAAACAGATAGTTTAAGATGGCTAGACAAACTCCCTGTCCCTATACAAAACGCTTTATCGGCAGAAATATTGTTAGTGAATAATCGACCTAAAACTGTACTTGGGAATTCTGAAAACAGCTTACTTGTATATACTTCAGAAGTGTCATGAATATCTCTAATACTTAGTTTTGATTTTTTTTTAAGATCATGACTCTTCTTGGCAGGAAAAAAATCTGCGGCACCTTTAGTTCCAAAAGCTTCCAAGTGATTAATCGCTTTTTGAATCATCAGAATATCACCTGTTTCCCCCAATGACAATTTAGCTAAATCGTTAGAATTGATCAATCCAGTATTCATATTAGGCCATGACAAAAAGGTGAAAACATCAACAAAACCAGGAACAATAACCCCACTATAGTATTCTAAATCCTGTATTTCTTTAACAGAACCTTTTCTATCAATCAATTCAGCAACAGAATTATCATCATTTAAAACTAAGATCCCATTCTTCAATGGAGTTCCTTCGTTACTGATGATATAAGTGGCAGAAATTTTTCTCATTACTTCTTCAGCTCATCAATTTTTCGAATTTTCCTAGGCTTATCAAGTTCTCTATATTTTTGGGGCCTATCAATTTCTTCGTACCTTTTGAACTCATCTCTTCCAAATCTTTTCATTCTTACAATAGAATCAAGCCCTATAGAATCACGCTTAATTTGAGGATTAAAGATCATGATATCTTTCAGTTGAATATGCTGAGTGAAATTACTATCCACATTACTCCAGACAATAATACTTCCTCTCAACTCTTTAAAAGTAGAATCAGTGTACTCCAACTGAGTTTCGTATCGAACAAAGTCATCTGAATGCTCTATAGGAATAGAATCAAAATAAATTCGTTCTCCTTTTTTCAGAGAATCCTCTTTCCAAAAATAAGCCTTTAAGAATGGGTTCATGCTTTGATCATCTTTAAAACGCTTAACCTTAGCACGAACTGTATAAATCCCCATTTCCGTAACAGGAATTAAAAAACTTAAATCCTCACGATGACCTCTGCCTAAAAACACATTCCTTCTACCTTTCCATAAATTCACTGTATCGCGAACAACTAAAGAATCTTTAAGAGTTATGCGAAACTGCGTTTCCATACGGTTCAAAGAATCAATTACCTTCTCGTAAATCTTTTCATATAAGGCAGAATTTTGCGTATAAAAACTTACACAAGAATCAAACTGGTCTGGCGTAATATTATATTTCTTATAGATCGAATTATAATAAAAACTAGGGCGATACTCTTTGCCTCGAGTTACAATATTCTTAGAGGTTAAGACACCATCAGTTAAATGAATATCAAATAGGATTCGTGTAAAATCATCCTTTGACAAATACGTTTTTTCCTCTTTTTTAGCACAAGAGATTAAAAGTAATGTTGCTAAAAGCAAAAATATTAATTGTTTATTCATAATAAGTCGGTACGGAATTTATCTTAGACAAAGATAAAAAATCAGTTCATAGAAACTTGTTTAAAATACTTAAATCGAAGCAATTCTGCCAGATATAAAGTAAAACTAAAGCTCCTTCTTTATCTTTTTAAAAAGATCAGATGCAAACACAAAATTATTTAAAGATTGGTTCTCAGTATCAAAAATCTCTTCACTTGAACCTTCCCAAGCTTTCACTCCTTTATTTATAAAAAGAATTTTTTCGCCTATCTCCATCACAGAATTCATGTCATGCGTATTGATAATCGTTGTCATATTAAATTCCTTGGTGATTTCTTGAATTAGCTTATCAATCAAAATAGCTGTAACCGGATCGAGACCTGAATTGGGCTCATCACAAAACAAATAAATTGGATTAAGAGCAATGGCCCTTGCAATAGCTACACGCTTTTGCATCCCTCCACTTATCTCAGCTGGGTATAGTTTATGTGCCTTCTTTATATCAACACGATCCAGGCAAAATTTCACTCGCTCTTGTTTAGCATCTTCGTTCATATCAGAAAACATGTCAAGAGGAAAACGAACATTATCCTCCACTGATAAAGAATCAAAAAGTGCTCCTCCTTGAAAGACCATTCCCATTTCCTTGCGAATAAGCTTCCTTTCATTAAAATTCATCTGAGTAAAATCACGATCATTATAAAAAACATGACCATTATCTACCTCGTGCAAACCAATGATTGACTTAAGCAAAACCGTTTTGCCTGACCCACTCTGTCCAATGATCAAGTTTGTTTTACCCGCCTCAAATTGAATAGATATATCATCTAGTACCTTCAAATCGCCAAAGGATTTATTGACTTCTTTCAATTCAATCATTTCAATAAAATTTGAGTAAGAATCAGATTAGCTAACAGAATAAGAATACTACTATTCACAACAGCTTTTGTACTGGCTTTACCAACTTCTAAAGCACCTCCAGAAACAAAATACCCATAATAAGATGGAATCGAAGTAATGATAAAAGCAAAAACAAGCGTTTTGATTAAAGAATAAGTTATGTAGTAAGGAATAAAATCATTTTGTACACCATAAAGAAAATCGGAAATACTAACGACATTTGTAAATGAACTAGCCAATAAACCACCTGCAATCCCAACAAAAACACTGAGAATGTATAAGAATGGGTTAATAAAAACGGCAGCTATTATCTTAGGGAAGATTAAATAACTTGCTGAATTAACTCCCATAATTTCAAGTGCATCAATCTGCTCCGTAACACGCATAGATCCTATTTCAGAAGCTATATTAGAACCAACCTTTCCTGCTAATATTAAACCAACTATTGTGGACGAAAATTCCAGTATCATCGATTCACGAGTAGTATACCCCACTAGGTAGTCTGGTAATAAAGGGTTTACTAAATTATAGGCTGTTTGAAGACTAATTACAGCACCCATAAATACAGAGATAATAACCACAATGCCAACAGAATTAACACCCAGTTTATATATCTCTTTGATAATCTGTGCAAAAAACACGCGTCCTCTTTCTGGTTTAGAGAAAACTCTATTCAGAAAAAGGATATATTGTCCTATATTTTCAATAAAACTCATAAGGTTTACATTTTATGATAAAAGTAACAATTATCCCTTAATTATCATCTAGAATAATAAAAAGCCAACTACATTCAAATCATTGTTTGAAATCAATAATTGAATGTGTAATTTTAGAAAAAGCAATTGAGACTAAATATCCTTGCTTAGATATCTAAAACACACAATGATGAATTCAAACATTTACTGCGTCATTATGGCGGGTGGTATCGGTTCCCGATTTTGGCCACTAAGTAAGCAGAAAAGTCCGAAACAGTTTCTTGATATATTAGGTACTGGAAAAACACTTATTCAAATGGCTTTTGAACGATTCAGTTCCGTTTGTCCCTCAGAAAACTACTATATCGTCACTAACGAGCAGTATAAGGATTTAGTTTTGGAACAGCTTCCTATGCTTAAG
The DNA here is from genome assembly GCF_041555295.1 of Ancylomarina sp. Classification (NCBI taxonomy): domain Bacteria; kingdom Pseudomonadati; phylum Bacteroidota; class Bacteroidia; order Marinilabiliales; family Marinifilaceae; genus Ancylomarina; species Ancylomarina sp. Next base: position 8,815 of record NZ_JBFFKR010000022.1, read on the forward strand.
CCTGAACAAGTGTTACTTGAACCTATCATGCGAAACACAGCTCCTTGTGTAGCTTATGCCAATTATAAAATAAAACAACGAGATGAGAATGCTCGTATAATAATTTCACCTGCTGATCATCTAATCACAAACGAAACCGATTTTCTAAATGTCATAAACGAGGGTTTAAACTATGTAACTGATACGGATAAACTCCTCACACTTGGTTTAAAGCCAAATCGCCCAGAGACTGGTTATGGCTATATACAAGTAGAGAATAACACTATAGATCTAGGCATTTCAAAAGTTAAGACCTTCACTGAGAAACCAAATATAGATCTAGCTAAAGTCTTTTTAAACTCAGGTGATTTTTTCTGGAACTCAGGAATTTTCATTTGGTCACTTACAGCAATCGATGCAGCTTTTAAAGCCTACTTGCCTGATGTAGATAGTCTATTTTCATCGGGTGAAAATATTTCAGATGAAGCTTCTGAAAAGGAATTCATTAACAAGATATACCCAAAATGTCCAAACATCTCAATCGATTATGGCATACTGGAAAAGTCTGATAAGGTTTATGTCTTCTGCGCAGATTTTGGTTGGTCTGACCTTGGAACATGGGGATCACTTTACATTAGATCAAACAAAGATGAAGCAGGAAATGCTGTTCAGGGCGATAATGTTATGCTTTACGATTCTGAAAACTGCTTAATTAATGTTCCGAAAGAAAAGCTTGTCGTTGTGCAGGGAATAAATGATTATATCATAGTTGATAGTAAAGACACCCTACTCATTTGCAAAAAGGAAAATGAAAAAGATATTAAAACATTTATCGGAGACATTAAAGTTTCAAAAAAGAATAAGTTTATTTAATAAAAAAAAGGAGCCAAAAGGCTCCTTTTTTTTATTAAATAATATCTTAATATTCCCAAAAATCGTGTTCCATATTTAAAAGATCATTCTTAATCTTTTCTGATTCCAACATGGTTTGAAGACCTACAGTATACGATTCTATTGGTCTATTATCATGAACATTCGAAACTTGTGTAATATAACTTGAAAAACGCCTCTTCATGAACAAGTCATCATACGAGAATCTTCGAGCATCATTAAATGGATTAAAAACTTCATGTGTTGCTAACAATTGTCTAGCCTCAGGGAAAAAGATCCAGAACATCATCTTCTTACGCAAACCATCAGTTTCGCCATCACCCTCTTTTATGTACTCACGAATAGGACATAAACCAATAATTCTGACTTGTAAAGTTGAACTCTGCTTATCGAATAACCACTGTTCCTTTACCAAGTATTTAGTTACCTCATTTGTAGACATTGTCTTAGGAACAATCTTTGTTTCCATCAAACCTGTTTCTCTGTTCTGTTGTCTAACTGTATCAACACCCGCACCAAATTTAGAACGAATATCTTCAATTGAGAGTGGCATTGTAAATTCGTCATCATCAGTATCATAAGCCGTTAGTCCTTCATTTTCAATTCCAAACATCAAAAGATCAATTAAACTATATCTATCATCCATAGGCCGAGTTGGATAATACATAGGCTGATTCATCTTTTCGCGCAGATTAATAACACGCCAAACTAATTTAGAGAAAATCACATCTGCCTCACGTATGTGAGCATATGGAATGGGTCTCTCATTCTTAGTATGATCCTTAGAATAAATACTAGTAGGAGTTGTCTGTGCTTTTGATTGAGAAAAGCTACCCATTATGATTAAACCGACTAATAAAAATATAATCCTTTTCATCCGTAAATAATTTTATGTCCAAGGCAGATTGCTACTCATTACATTGAGAGTAAGCTATCTAATTCTAAATTAACACGGTTTAGACATTTTGAATAAACCGACAATACTTAAATTCTCACGTAAAGAATTACTTAATTCTAAACGATATTGCAGGAAGATTACGAATTGAACCATCTGGTCCAACAGCCTTAATATCCTCGATATAAACTTTCCTATTCTTTCTTAAACCTTTCAGCAACTTGACTTGAGCTGGTGTAAAATAATCAGACTTTGATTTTTCATCTCTTGTAAATCCTTTTACCTGTGTTGAAACAGTAAAGCTTTTAATTTTAAATTTCAGGTCAAAGTCAAAATTATCCATAACGGCATCCACACCAGTCTGCATCGCCAACAGATTCTTATTAATTGAGCCTCCATTTTTACCTGCTACCATAGCAACAGGATCAGGAATAGGTTTTACTCTAAACTCTACTGATTTCAAAGTACGCCACTTGCCATCCAATTTACCTTTAACAGTAACATTAGCTACTTTACCTACGATTTGAGGTCTTGCAATATAGCCTTCACCACTTTTAACAAGTACGCCATTATCAACAGTAGCATCAATATTTTCCATGGTAAAACCAGGAGCCGATACACTGACAGGATTATCAACACCAGCATAAAATACGTTCATTTTAGTTGGGGAAACAACTACCTGAGGTTCACTAACAATATATTCTGCTTCAAATGGATAATCTCTTGTTTCTCCAGACGGTGTGGTATAATGAACAACACCACCCCATGATTTCTGTCCTAATTCATTTTCCTTACGAGTATATATTCCTCTTCTCGATGCAGGATCAAAATTCTTAATTTCTCCACCACCTGTAAGAGTAATTATAGGGTTTTGAGTAGTATCACTGGCTGCCAAGAAGACCTCAGCTTCATACGTATCACCTTTTAATACGAAATTTGTTTTAGCAATCACTTGAGCTTTCAACTTATTAAAAGGGAATGACTCAGCTTCAATCTGATTAAATAGATATTTAACAGCATCAGATTCTACCGATCGAATATCCGTTTGAAGTTTAGATAAAAGTGTTACTGCACCTGCCAACGGAATATGTGCAAATTGAAGAGATTCCCATGAATAAGCTGGATCACCAGCCTTTTTCTTTGGAGGATCATCCGTATTTAAAGTCGAAGCAATAGAGTGTATAAACAGACTATCTTTTTCAGGAATCAATCCCAAAATATGTTCTCTAAAATCTGAAACTTGCTTTTTTAAAATTTTTCCTTTGCCACCAACAATCATAAGTTGAGCCGCAACATCAATATTATCCTTCTTTTGAATACTATCTATACGACCTTCTGGGCCATCGGCAATCTTAACTAACTTAACCTTATAATCTTGTAACTCCTTACACAAATCGTTTGATAAACCCTGTATCACAATTGCCTTGTCATAAGAAGGTTTTACTTTTTTAGTATTGGCATCTAAGGCTCTTTCGAATTCACCATAAATCATTTGGTTTTTCTGTTCGAAAGTTCGAACGGTTTTTGCTAAACCATTATCAATTATAGTAAAGGCATCCAATACCTCATTAGATACATTTATAGCCAACATTGCTGTCAGGAATAAATACATCATTCCGATCATTTTCTGTCGTGGTGTTTCTTTACAATTCGATGCTCCCATATTAGCTTAAATAGAAAATTTAGTCAATATTAATTTTTATTCTTACTAATATCTAAAGCACTCAACATATTACCATACACAGAATTCAATGCAGATAAACGATCATTCAATGCTTCAGTTTCTTGTCGATATACCTTCGTGTTATCAAGAGTCACATTAAGATTCTCAACAATTTCATTAAAGTTGTCCTGAACTCTTCGTCCTTCATCAATTTGCTCATTTGAATGCTTCAATTGCAATTCAAACACAGAATTCAGAGAAGATAATTTTTCATTAAGACTTGACATCGACTCAGCATAACTCTTGCCACTTTCAGTGATATGTGAAAAGTTTCCGTTTAAACTAGATTTAAAATCTTCGTAAGTATTCAATAACTGATCGCCTGATTCTTGAACTCTATCAGAGAATTCTTGACCATTACTTGAAATAGTCGATGCCAATTGGCTATATGACTGACTTAATTCTGAAGCCGATTCTGATATATTTTGAGAAGAAGAATTATAAGAATCAGAAAGAATGCCTACAGATTCACTAGCATTTCTAAGTGTTTCTATATATCCCTCGGTCACTACAGCAGCTTCTGACATATCTGAAATACGTTCTGCAGCATCAGAGAGCTTACCTAATCCTTGACTTAAATTCGATAGCTTATTAGAATCTATACTCACATTCTCTAAGAATGATTGTAATTCATCTAAACCTTCAACTTGAAGACCTCCCGCTCTTTCTCTAGGATCCAAACCAATCAGCTCTGGATAAACCAAACTCCAATCTGGCTCTTCATGTGGGGGTTCAAAAGCTGAAAAGAAAAAAATGATTACTTCGGTAAGCATACCGACAGTTAGCAATGTTCCAGCATGATTCCAGTGTTGAATTTTGAAAAGGGCTCCTAATAAAACTACAGATGCACCCCAACCGTACACATAACCCATAAATCTTTTCCACCTAGGGGATTCAACTATTTCGGTAATATTCATAATAACTTATTTAGGATCGTTTTATTTACAATTATTTTACGTGACGTGTACGAACACATCTAAATCCAATAAATGACTTAGCAGTATCTTGATATTCATAGCTGGAAACACCACATTGGAGGAAATACCCAACATCTTTCCATGATCCACCTCTTACAACTTTTCTCTTTAAAGCAGGAGGATCATTTGGTAGTGCATTATATTGATAGTTTGGATTCATGTCGTGAGTAAAGCTATATGCCGACTCTGCATATACTGCAGATGTCCACTCAGCAACATTACCTGCCATATCGTAAAGTCCATATCCGTTAGGCTCGTATGTTCCAACACGTAAAGTAACCAAACCACCATCATCTACATAGTTCCCTCTTAATGGTTTAAAGTTAGCCAGAAAGCATCCTTTTTCATTGCGAGTATAGTCACCTCCCCATGGGTAAAGGTTTAGAGCAATACCACCTCTAGCGGCATATTCCCATTCTGTTTCTGTTGGTAAACGGTATTCAGGAACTGAATATTTTCCATTTTTTCTTAGTGCAGAATTATGGAACTCTGTTCTCCAACGGCAGAATGCACGAGCTTGCTTCCAACTCACACCCACAACAGGATAATCATCGAATGACGGGTGCCAGAAATATTGCTCTGCCAAGGGCTCGTTATATGAATACGTGAAATCGTGAATCCAACTTAAAGTATCTGGATAAATATTCAAAGATTCTTTAATAATAAAAGATGATCTATCCTCAATACTCTTTCGTCCTCCTTGATAATCATCAACTAGACCTTCGTATTCTCCTGTTTCGCTATTGTAACGGTTTGATAAACGAGCAGCTTGCTTAAAGTCGACCCATTGAAAAGAAAAAACTAATTTTCTTGCATCAATTTCTTTTCTGCTCGAGAATCTTTCGTGCTCAGGCACATACATTTCTTCAAGAAGTTCAGCATACTCCTCATTATCCCAATCAATTTCTGTATTCCAATTAAGTGTTGGAGGTTCAATAAGATTACCATTCTCATCTTCAGAATTCAAAAACTCTTCAAATTGCTCACCTAGTTTGGTTCTAGCTATAGAATCACGTACCCACTCTACAAACTGACGGTACTCATTATTAGTAATCTCTGTTTCATCCATCCAGAAAGCCCCGATAGAAGTACGTTTCGATTGAGAATTTAATGCCCAGGTTGCATCCTGATCATTGATTCCTTGGGTAAAACTTCCACTAGGAATAAGAACCATACCATGTGGAATAGGTTCCATATATTTCCCTCTTTGTGCAGCACCAACCAATTCGCCACCTTCGTTTCTACGACCACAGCTAGACAATGCTAATAGAAAAATAACTCCGATAAAAACAACAAATTTATTCATAACTCTATGATTCGTGCTAAGCACTGATTTTTAATACATTTTTCTTCTACAGGAAGCGAATACTCTTATATTTCTGCTTCCGCTTAATTAAACTCGGTGTAAAATGATAAGCCAACATAAATTCTAATGAAGGCTTTTTAATATCTGATACAGAAATATCATAAGCAACACCTATATCTAATCCATTCTTTAATAATATTCCTACTAAAAAAACAAAAGCGTCGTCTACTCTATAGGAAACGCCACCACGGTATTTTTTATTGTATACAACATTCGTATTGATGTCATATTGTGTACTTATCGCATCTGTTTTAACAAAAAACGATGGTACAATATCAATCTGGTAGTTCAGAGCATGCTTATACCCACCCATGAAATAATAATGTCTATACAAATATGTTTCAAGACTTTCATTATAAGCCACGTTTGGCTTATTAATATGAGTTGTTGATGCACCTAAATATAATGTTTTACTTCTATAATAGAAGCCTAAGCCTGCATCAAAAACAATTTTATTTGCATCAATATTTCCTCCAGTTAAAAGAACATCTCCATCATCCAAAGCTTTCCATTCTCCTTTTAATGCATTATTTTGTAATCCGACACTTAAACCAGCATTCAAAATACCATTAAATATTTTAAACTGATAAGCGTATTGAAACTTTATATTGGTTTTGTTTTCAACACCCAATTTATCACTCATTACTGTTAAACCCAAACCATGCATTCTACGCCCAATTTTCAGCGGCACATTCCCATTGAAAGCCGTAGAAACAGGAGCATCATCAAATCCGATCCACTGCTGGCGGTTAATAATAGATCCTGTCATTTCATCACCAACACCTGCAAATGCAGGGTTAAAAGTGAGTAAGTTATACATATTTTGGCTGAACTGAGGATCCTGCTGAGCTTTAGACACAAAGCTTATCCCAACAGCCAATATGATGAAAAATATTTTTCTCATAAAATAGAAACAGATACTGTACTAATGATAATCTGGTTGCTGTAAAGTAAGCAATAATATTCATCTTTTACAAGCTTCATCAAAGTAGAGGTCACTTTAGTCAAACAAAACACATATTTTACATTAAACAAGCTATATATAAAATTACACTTTTCTTGAATTTTTCGGTATTAAATTGTCAATAAAACACACAAAAAAAAAAGAACCCAACGAAATATATCGTTGGATTCTTGAGTTATTCAATATTTGAATAAAAATTTATTCTTTATTTCTTGACAACCGTTTTTTTCTTTGTAGCTGTCGCCTTTTTAGCTACAGCTTTTTTCTTAGCTGGAGCCTTCTTCTTTACCGCTGTTGTTTTATTTGCTGCAGTTGTTTTTTTCTTCTTCTGAGGCGTATCCTTAATTATTTTCAAACAATCTTTATAAGAAAGAGATGTTGGATCAATATCTTTAGCCAATCTGTAATTTTCTTTTTGATAAGCTATATATGGTCCCCAGCGACCGTTCAAGACCTGGATATCAGCATCTTCTTCGAAAGACTTAATATGCTTCAAGCGATCCTTCTCGCGCTTCTCTTCAATTAAAACAATTGCTCTTTCCAAATCGATCGTCATTGGATCATCAACATCCTTCTCTAGTGATGAGAATTTACTATCGTGACGAACATATGGTCCAAAACGCCCAATTGCAACAACCACTTTTTTATCTTCGTATAAGCCTAAGTCCCTAGGCAGTTTAAAAAGATCAATCGCCTCATCAAGAGTTATAGTTTCAAGATGCTGACCTGCTAGTAAGCTGGCAAATTTTGGTTTTTCTTCGTCCCCCTCTGCACTTTCACCTAATTGAGCCATTGGCCCGTAACGTCCAATACGAACTAGAATAACTTTACCTGTTTTTGGATCTTCACCAAGAATTCTTTCTCCTGTAGAACGGTCAGATGTTTCAAGTGTTTTCTCAACATTTTCGTGGAAAGGAAAATAAAATTTCCCAATCATTTCATACCAAATTGAGTTACCTAGAGCAATCTCATCGAATTCTTTCTCTACATCAGCTGTAAAGTTGTAGTTCATAATATTTGAGAAATGCTTTACCAGAAAATCAGTAACAACCATTCCAATATCCGAGGGGAATAATTTCTTATTCTCAGCTCCAGTTATTTGACTTTTCATCTCTTCTTCAATCAAGTTGTCGATTAGATTGAAGACCTCATACTGACGTTGTACACCATCACGTGTTTCTTTAACAACATAACCTCTGTTTTGAACAGTAGTAATTGTTGGTGCATATGTTGATGGACGACCGATCCCTAATTCCTCAAGTTTTTTAACCAAACTTGCCTCTGTAAATCGTGGAGGATGGTGCGTGAAATTCTGAATAGCTTTAATGTACTCATTCTCTAATTTATCACCAATACTTACTTGTGGAAGAAGAGATTCTTCTTGTTTCTGTTCTTCATCGTCAGTTGATTCCAAATAAACCTTAAGGAAACCTTCGAATTTGATCATCTCACCAGTTGCAACAAACTTTTCCTCATTTGTTGAAATACTGATTTTAATATTTGTTTTTTCGAGCAAAGCATCGCTCATTTGAGAAGCAATAGTACGCTTCCAAATCAAATCATAAAGACGCTTTTCATTTGACTCACCCTCTACACGATCCTTATTAAGGTATGCAGGACGAATAGCCTCGTGAGCCTCTTGAGCACCTTTACTCTTTGTACTATATTTTCTAATCTTCACATAGTCTGCACCATGCAAACGTGTAATTTCCTCTTTGGCAGTCTTCAAAGCTGTCTCAGACAAGTTTACGGAGTCTGTTCTCATATAGGTAATATGTCCAGCCTCATACAAACGCTGAGCAACTGTCATTGTTTGAGAAACTGAAAATCCTAACTTCCGACTCGCTTCCTGCTGCAAGGTTGAAGTTGTAAAAGGTGCAGCCGGCTTTCTAACAGATGGCTTCTTCACAATATCATTGATATGATATTCTGCATTTTTACATGACTCCAAAAACTTTAGTGTTTCTTCTTTGGTGTCGAAACGTTTAGGAAGTTCCGATTTCAATACTTTATTCGAACCATTTTTATCTGTAACTAAGAAATGAGCCACAACCTTATAAAATGATTTCGATTTAAAAGCAATGATCTCACGTTCTCTTTCAACGATAAGACGAACAGCCACAGACTGCACACGTCCCGCCGATAAAGAAGGTTTAACCTTTTTCCACAAGACAGGTGAGATCTCAAATCCTACAAGTCTATCAAGGATTCGACGAGCCTGTTGAGCATTTACCAAATTCTCATCTATCTGACGTGGATTTTCTACTGCATTTAGAATTGCCTCTTTTGTAATTTCATGAAAAACAATACGTTTTGTATTCTCTTTCTTTAATTTAAGTTCCTCAAACAAATGCCAAGCAATTGCCTCTCCCTCGCGGTCCTCATCGGAAGCTATCCAAACCGTTTTTGCTTCCTTCGCCAACTTCTTTAGTTCTGTTACAACTTTCTTTTTGTCCGTCGAAACAATATATTTAGGCGTAAAGTTGTTCTTGATATCAATACCAAAATCCTTCTTGTCAAGATCTCGGATATGCCCAAAACTGGACTTCACAAGAAAACTGTCTCCTAAAAACTTTTCGATTGTTTTCGCCTTTGCAGGGGACTCAACAATAACTAAATTCTCTACCATCGCATCAATATTTATGGAAAATCGTGCTCTTAAATTTTGTGCAAAGTAAAAACATATGATCCCTAAGTTCCAAATTTTATGATACTAATTTTCAAAACTCTTTATTTTAGGGGTCGTATTTTGAGGAAAAACATACTCATAAGATTTGTTGTTTTATTTACTATTTTTACGAACGAATTGCATACAAACAAAGCAGAACAACAATTAATTTTAGATAATATGACTGAGTCAGATCTTAATAATACAGACAACAAAACTGAAGTATCTGAAAATTTAAAAAAATATATCATTGCATTCTGGGCTATGTTTTCATTTATAGTCTTAAGTGTATTCTTTTTATTTATGGGGGTTTCAAATGGAAATTTTGGTTTTATGCCGAGTTTCGAAGAGCTTGAGAATCCCAAAAATAGTTTGGCCACCGAAATTTATTCTGCAGATAAGGTTCTCCTTGGAAAATTCTATTTCCAAAACAGAAGTTTCGTAAAATACGAAGAATTATCTCCTGATATGGTTCATGCTTTAGTGGCAACCGAAGATGTTAGGTTCTACGATCACTCAGGTATTGATTTAATAGGTCTTGCTCGTGTTGCTAAAGGATTAGTTACTGCCAACAAAAATGCTGGTGGAGGAAGTACGCTTTCGCAACAATTGGCTAAAATGCTTTTCCCAAGAGAGCGCTTCAGCAGCAAGGTTGATATGGTCTTCCGAAAATTTCGTGAGTGGGTTATCAGTGTTAAACTTGAACGTAGCTATACCAAAGAAGAAATTCTTACCATGTATTTAAATAAGTACGATTTCTTAAACTTAGCTGTAGGTGTTAAATCTGCAGCCCGCGTATATTTTAATACAACTCCCGATTCGCTTAAAGTTGAACAGTCCGCAATGTTAGTTGGTATGGCTAAAAACTCTTCATACTACAATCCACTTCGCCGACCTGAATTGACTTTAGATAGGCGTAATGTTGTCTTAAGCCAAATGGTGAAGTATAACTATCTTGAGCAACAGCAATACGATTCTCTAAAGCTTTTACCTCTTAACCTGGATTACCAAAAAGTTGACCACCGAAGAGGAAGTGCAACGTATTTTAGAGAATATTTAAGAACAAGCCTTACAGCAAGAAAACCCCTAGAAAGTCGATATCCTTCGTGGAATAAACAACAATTTATTGAAGATTCTCTTCAATGGAAGAATAACCCATTTTTTGGATGGTGTAATAAAAATAAAAAAGCAGATGGAGAATCCTATAATATTTATAAGGATGGTTTAAAAATATATACGACCATTGATTCTCGTATGCAGAAATATGCCGAGCAAGCCGTCAGAGAGCATTTAGGCCTTGATTTACAACCTGCTTTTGACAATGAGAAGAGATATCACAAAAATCCTCCTTTTTCTGATGATTTAGACGACGAAGCCGTAGAACGGAATTTATACTTATCAATGAGAAGAAGTGAAAGGTTCCGTGTTCTAAAAGACAAAGATATTTCTCTTGATTCTATTAAAAGTATTTTTGAAACACCTACCCCAATGAGAATCTTCACCTGGAAAGGGGAGCGTGATACTATATTGTCACCTAACGATTCTATGCTGTATTATAAGGGATTTCTTAGAGCTGGTTTTATGTCTATGGTTCCACAAACAGGCGAAGTTAGAGCCTACGTAGGTGGACCAAATTACAAATACTTTATGTACGATATGGTAAATAATGGTAAGCGCCAAGTTGGTTCTATCATCAAACCATTCCTGTACACAGTAGCCATGCAAGAGGGATTAACACCATGCGATAAAGTTCCAAATATTGCACAGACTTTTGATGTCGGTGACGGAACAACATGGACCTCAAGAAACTCTACAAGCAAACGTTCTGGAGAGATGGTAACCCTTAGATGGGGGCTGGCGAATTCTGTAAACAATATCTCTGGCTGGGTTTTGAAACAGTTCAAACCCAATGCAATTGTCGAAATGGCAAAAAAGATGGGTATCGTCAGTCGAATTGATCCTGTGCCTTCAATATTCTTAGGAACATCCGAAATTACAGTTCGTGAAATGGTAGGAGCCTATGCTACTTATGCAAACAAAGGCGTTTATATTAAACCTCGTTTTATTTCAAGAATTGAAGATAGCAAAGGAAATGAGATTGCTCGCTCAATCCCTCAAAAACGTGAGGCGATGAGTGCTAAAACAGCTTACCTGATGACCAACCTTCTTGAAGGTGTTGTGAATCGAGGAACAGCTGGGCGCCTGAGATGGAAGTACAACCTTCGTAACCCTATTGGGGGAAAAACAGGAACCACCCAAAATCATTCGGATGGTTGGTTTATGGGTGTTACACCCAATCTGGTCTCTGGAGTTTGGGTTGGAGCTGAAGATAGAGCCATCCATTTCGAAGGAATTACTCAAGGACAAGGAGCTAATATGGCTTTACCAATTTGGGGACTATATATGCAAAAAGTATATGCTGATGAATCTTTAAATATACCGAAAGGCAAGTTTGAAAAACCTATAGGTTTCAATATTGATCTGGATTGTAACACTCAATCTAAAAACCCAAGAAATAAGGGTTTAATCCAAAATGAAGAAGAAGATTTCTTTTAAAATCAGTCATCTAATATTATTGGCAAATTATAATTTTTGATTAAACTTGCAAAACGATTTGGGTTCCGAAAGGAATAATAGGGAATCCTGTTAAAAACAGGAGCTGTCCCCGCAGCTGTAATTCTTGATTCGAAATTTTTCGAATCTGTATTTTGAACGAAAGACCACTGTCAGCCTGAAGCGGACGGGAAGGTGTTCAAAATTGAGATAAGCCAGAAGACCTGCCTATAATCTTGAGTTTAGCTTTCGGGTAAGAAAAGCAGAAAGTCTCTGTAACCTTTCACTTTTTTGACGCAAGCAGAGTTGATCTTTGCCATAGATCTGCTCGTAAAAATTCATAAGTAACTGTTAAAAGGATTGTAAAATTGCGATAGCAAGCTTACAATCCTTTATTTTTTTTCAAACTCATAGTATTCCGTCAAAGCTTTTTACTTAATTTTGTTTAAATTGACTTTCACAGTTTAGCATCCCGATAAGCTCATTATGAATAAAATCCTCATTATAGACGATGATCCTACGATCTGTATCATGCTTCAAGGCCTACTTAATAAAAAAGGTTTCGAATCTGATATCGCCTTTTCTGCCAATGAAGGATTAAAAAAATTTGGCAGCTTTAAGCCGAACTTGGTCATTAGTGATTTTCGTTTACCTGATATCAATGGCCTTGATCTTCTCAAGCAAATAAAGAGTTTGAATCCTCACATGCCTGTCATCATCATGACATCTTATGCTGAAATTCGAACAGCCGTGAATGCCATAAAACTGGGAGCTTACGAGTACATAACAAAACCTCTCAATCCTGAAGAAATTCTCGTCCTTATCAATTCCGCAATAGAAAAATCTAAAACTGTTGAGGAAGTTGGTAAAACTAAAAAAATCGAATTCATTCGTGGTAAAAGTCCTAATTCTGTTCAGATCGATCAGTATATCAATCTGGTTGCTCCAACTGATATGTCTGTGATTATTGAGGGAGAAAGTGGAACAGGAAAAGAAATTGTAGCTCGACGAATTCATGAGGCCAGTGCCCGAAAGGATAAAAATTTTGTGGCAGTAGACTGTGGAGCCTTATCCAATGAGTTAGCAGGAAGTGAACTTTTTGGTCACAATAAAGGCTCTTTTACTGGTGCCATTACCGATAAAAAAGGTCAGTTTGAATTTGCCAAAGGGGGGACACTCTTCCTGGATGAGATTGGAAATTTATCCTACGAAATCCAGATCAAACTATTAAGGGCTATTCAAGAAAAAAAAATTCGTCAGCTTGGTAGTAATAATGATATTGATACTGACGTTAGAATACTCGTTGCAACCAATGAAGATCTAATTAAAGAGGTTAATAAGTCTAATTTTAGAGAAGATTTATACCACCGCTTGAACGAATTCAAGATTTCAGTTCCAGCTCTTCGTGATAGAAAAGAAGACATCAAGCTTTTCGCTGATAATTTCCTAAACCTATCCAATCAGGAACTCAATAAAAATATCAATCACTTTTCTGATGAATTTATTCAGAAACTAAAAGCATACAGTTGGCCAGGAAATTTAAGAGAGCTTAGAAATGTGATTCGAAGAGCCTTACTTTTAAGCACTGGTGAACGTCTCGAAACATCAGCCTTGCCTCCCGAAATACTCCACTATCAGGAATCGACAAGTATAGCTGATAATACGACTGACTTGAAACTTATTCAGGCTTCAACAGAAAGAGATAAGATTATTGATATTTTGAGAGAAGTCAACAACAATAAATCAAAGGCAGCACGCTTACTCAATATCGACAGAAAAACGCTTTATACTAAGATGAAGCAATATGGTATAGAAGGTTAATTTAAAATAGAATGACAACAAAATTTCTAGTTTTTTTCCTTTACTATTTGACTGTGTGTGCTCCGTTCATTCTTATCTACAAACCCGAATTAGACATTAGTCAATTCATCATTGTCTATTTCTTGTTTTTCAGACCTCTTATTGATGGTTTATTCTTGTCTTACCTGACAAAAAAAACAAGATGGGATTTCTATATTCCATTTTACTCACACACGAAATATTTCAGAATGTTTATAGGTGGAAAACTGTAGACGTCAAACTCAATTAAGGGTTCTCTTGCAAGTCTTCAATTTGTTTAAAAATCTGATTTGATAATTCCTCAAGTTTATTAATAGCACGATTCACCTCTTCAATACTCATTAGCTCATCAGGCTCTTGATGAATCATTTTTTCTAATTCAATCAAAATATCACTTGCAGACTCTATTTTAAGCTGTCGGTAAGAGCTCAACATTCTATGGGCAATTTCACCTATCTGCTTATAATGCTTGCCATCACTAGCATCTTTAAGGAGCTGAAGACTCTCCTTGGCTATTCGCGTGAAGCTAGTCAGAATCTTATTAACTAAGGCATTATCACCTCCCGAGAATTTCTCCACTTCTGATAAATCAAATAATAGATGGCTCGTTTCATATAATGATTTCACTTCCTCCACCGGACTCATTTCAACTTCGATCTTCAATTGCTTACATAGGGTTTCCAGTAATGCATCTTCTTCAAAAGGCTTCAGTAAGTAGGCTGACATACCTTCTTTGATATATTTATCCAAATCAACTTGACGCACATTCGCTGTTAAAGCAATAATAGGCATCTTTGATTTTAGATTAGTACGAATATATTTGCATAAGTCCACACCTCCCATTTCTGGCATATGAATATCAGTCAGTAGGATATCAAACTTGCTATTTTGCATACACTCCAGAGCCTTCAAGCCATTATTTACAAAGCTTGGATTTAGATTCCATCCTTTAAAAATAGTTTGCATCAGAAGCGAACTGTACTCATCATCTTCAGCCACCAAAATCCTTTTTTGCTTGAGTTCATCAGGCACTTTATTTATAAGCTTCACTGATGATTCCTCTCTAATAGCTTCCCCCTTTGTAATTGGAAGATCCAAACGAAATTCAGATCCTTTACCCAATTCACTGCTGACACTTAAATCGCCACCTAACATTCTAGCTAATCGTCGACTAATTGATAAGCCCAAACCAGTTCCACCATATTTTCTTGCAGAGAAAGATTCTGCCTGACTGAAATCTTCAAAAACATGTTCTAATTTATCAGATGAGATACCAATACCTGTATCAATTAAACTCACTTTAAACGTGTTTTTGTCAGCACCTGTTTCCATTACAGCCTTTATACTTACAGCACCTTCTTCGGTAAACTTAATTGCATTTGAACCTAGATTTAATAAAATCTGTTTTAAACGAAATGGATCACTTTCAAATAGATATTGTTCTTCACCATCGTAAGTCCATGAAAATTTGATATTCTTCTTGTTAGCAGAAACACTTAATAGGTTGTATACCTCCTGTATCAATTTCTTAGGTTCGAAACTCTGCTTTTCTATCACCAGTTTACCGGCTTCAATTTTCGCAAGATCCAGAATATCATTTACCAAACCTAGAAGATGATTTGATGAGTTCTCTATGACCTCAACATACTTTGTTTGCTCAGCATCCATTTCCGTTTTTTCAAGCTGACGAGAGAAACCTATCAAAGCATTTAATGGTGTTCTTATCTCATGACTCATCGATGCTAAAAATTCTTCTTTCACCCTAGCTAATTTCTCAGCTTTGCCTTTGGCAAGGATAAGTTGTTTTTTCAGATAATCTGATTTTGAAAGGTCGAGAAGGGTAAACAGGATGAATAATACACCAAAAATAAACCCAACAATAATAACAATGGTTATGAGTATAATGGAGTCTTTAGCTAGTTGCTCGGTTTGGGTAACCTTTTGTGTAATATCTCTAATTTGTTGCTGCTCAAGCTCAGTTAATAGCTTTTTTATCTTCTGTAGTATGATAGCGTTTTCATCAACCAATTTGAGTTCCTCATGCATTAATCTTTCACGAGCCTTTTGCTCTTTTCTCCGAGATAACTCTAATTCTTCCTTAAAACTATTGAAGAGACTGTCTTGCTTTAAGATAAAGCTACTATCAATACCCACCTCTTGACGCTCAATCACACGATCAACAACCTCGTACTCGGATTCTTTTTTCTTCCCAAATTTAATTCCAAGGAAACTTTTAGGTTCTTCTACCTTTTTCTTGGTTTTCATTATTGTATCAACAATAGTCCGCTTGGTTATAGAGCTCTCAAGCTCTGCTCGAGAATAATTTGAGGCATCACTCAATTCTTTTAAAGCTTGCTCAGTATAATTTATACTCTCCTTAACCTTTTTTATTCGGGCAAAAGCATTTAATTTTTTGGAACGAACATCAATCAAAAAGATCATCGAATCAATCATTTGGATTGAATGTGCATTCTTAATATTGCTTGAACGCAAAGAATCCAGATCATATTTAATAGACTCAACCTTTTTTACAAACAATTTCAAATACTGATCTTTCTTAGTCAAAGAATAAATTCGAATATGATTTTCCGCTTCAGAAAGATCGGTAAGAAGATGGTTCATGCGAGAAATCTCAGCATCGGGCTTGGAGAGTTGAGAAACTGAATTCATCAACCTTTCATAGCTTGAGTGACCAATAAACCCAGCACTAACTATTGTTATTAGTAATACAAGATAACCTGCAATCACTTTTACTTTGATGTGTTGATCTTTATTTTTTACCATATGAGGTTCGAAATGTTTGTAAAATACAAATTTAGAGGATTTTATATATAAACCGATGTTAATATTCTACAATTGAGTATTTCTCACTCAGTTCTGGCTAAAAATTCCCCAATTACATACCCAGACTCTATACTCACAACAGAAACTTTATTTATTTACAAAGCATTCATATTACACATTTTAAACAACTTACGAAACATTTAACCCAAAACGAGATGAGTAAATTCCCTTTGGCACAGTATTTACAATACATGTTTTCAGAATTAAACTAGAATCACATAAATAAAGATCAAAAACATGAAACGTATTATTTTTGCCCTATTAATCCTACCATTTTTTGTTGCTTGTAATCAGAAAGAAATTAAGCAACTTAAAGAACAAAATCAAGAACTTACAAACACAGCAAACCAAAAAGAGGTTGCCATTAATGATTTTGTAGCAACTTTAAATTCCATTGAGGAAAACATTGAGATTATTAAAGAGAAAGAAAAAATTGTCGCTGTAAATTCAGAGAATCCAGACAAATCTCAAAAACAAAAAATTTCAAGTGCACTGACTTCTATTAATAATATTCTTGAGCAAAATCGTTTAAAGATTGCTGAGCTTGATAAGAAACTTAAAAATAGCTGGTACCAAAATTCAAAGCTGAGAAAATTAACTGAGCGTTTGAAAGCTGATGTTGCTCAAAAAGAAGCTGACATTGTAATTCTTACAGAGAATATTGCTTCATTAAATATCAAAGTAGAAGGTTTAACAACGAATGTTGCGAGTCTGAATACAACCGTTGATAGTTTAAGTACTGAAAATGCTGAAAGAACGAAGCTTATTGAAGAGAAGACTAACAACCTAAATACGGCTTACTATGTGATTGGGTCTAGTTCTGAGCTAAAATCCAAGAATATTATCACTAAAAAAGGTGGTATTATTGGCATCGGTTCTGCTACTGTTTTAAACGAAAACTTCGATTCAAAAGAGTTCAAACAAATTGATATCAGAGAAATAGCATTAATCCCTATTGAAGGTGAAAAAGTTGAAATAATCACGACTCATCCTCTAAGCTCATTTAAATTTGAAGCGGGAAAAGGATTAGCAATTATTGATGCTGAACAATTTTGGAAAAGTTCAAAATACCTGGTTGTTAAAATTAAATAATCAAAACCTACTGAAAGTGCATTAAATAAAGGCCATCCTTTCAGATGGTCTTTCTTTTTCCATAACATATATCTTTATATTAGTAAAGCAAATATGTTACATAATTGAGGAAGCACACCACAGTAGTGAGGAAATATTCCACAGTTTTATTCACCAATTAAAACCATGGAGAGTTTATCCTAAACAGAATATATCACACAAAGCCTACAAACAGTGGCTTTTATCTTAAATTTTCAAACTCAATTTTTCAGAATTTTATTTTTGGCACAGTATTTATACTATACCTACCAGAATTTATTTTGAATATTGTATAATTTAGAACATGACTATGAAACGTATTATTTTTGGATTATTGATCTTAACTCTTTTTGCTTCTTGTAACCAAAAAGAACTTGAACAACTAAAGGCTGACAAAGTACAACTTACAGAAACACTTAAGCAGAAAGAAGTTTCTATTAATGAGTTTGTATCTACTTTAAACTCTATCGAAGAGAATCTTGAGATCATCAAAGAAAAAGAGAATATTGTAGCTGTTGCTTCTGAGACTCCTACAAAATCTCAAAAACAAAAAATTTCACAAAACATCGCTGCTATCAACAACTTACTTGAGCA
>NZ_JBFFKR010000023.1:0-26973 GCF_041555295.1 Ancylomarina sp.
ATTTGGTTCCTTTAGTATAAAGTAAATGAATACCCATAAGGCAAGCCTCCACGAATTCTATTGATTTAAGTTGTACAATAGCTTTTAAAATCATTTGACGATTACCATAGATTTGATTTGTTTATGGGGCCATTCTCGACTATCAAAAATGAACCATCAACATATCTTCTGCCTTTATTTAATCCATTTATTTCTCCCATTTCATCGTGAGATAGAACAATCTCTACCGATTCATAATTTTGTTTTAAGCGAACGGGATTAACGGATTTTGGGATAGCCACTATTCCTCTTTGGGTTAACCAGCCAAGCAATATCTGAGCATGAGAGATCCCTTTTCTTTTGGCCATGGAGTTAATCAATTCATCTTGCAAAAGCACTGGTTCGTCTTTCGCTTTCATGCCTACCGGACGGTCAGATGATCCAAGAGGTGCATAGGCTGTTACCATGATTCCATTTTTTTCACAAAAATCAACTAGTTCATTTTGTTGCAAATAGGGATGTATCTCTACCTGCATCATCTCAGGTTTGATGGTTGATGACAGCAGTAGTTCTTCCAGTTTGGCCACTTTAAAATTACATCCACCAATATGACGAGTCAATCCCTGATTAACTGCATCCTCCATTCCTTTCCATGTATCGGGGATGGGATATTCATTGATGGCAAAATCTTCTGGTTTCTCTGGTGCAAGGACAGTGGTTTTGAAAGCTACGGGCCAGTGTATTTCATACAGGTCCACATAATCCAACTGAAGATCAGCTAATGTTTGCTTTAAAGCAGGGATCACATTACTTCTACCATGCGCGTTACTCCATAACTTTGAAGTAATCCATAACTCCTCCCGGACAACAATATTCTCAGCAATAGATTCGCTTATTGCTTTTCCTACTTCTTTCTCATTGCCATAAATAGCAGCACAGTCGATGTGTCTGTACCCAATTTTAATGGCTTCCTTAACTGCAGCGTACACATCTCCAGGTGCTGATTTCCAGGTTCCCAAACCTAAAATTGGCATTTTGTCTCCATTCTTATATTCTAAATATTTCATCTGTTTATAATTTTATTTATATGTTTTTTTCTATGAATTTAAACATGCTTTTGTTTGAAAAAAAAACAGTTTACATTCTTATCAAGTTAATTTACTACGAATCAATTAAAAAAGTTTATCGTTTTCAAGAACAAATATTTTCCCGTCTGGCTTACACATTCCTTTCGTGTCTATTCCCCACTGCTTAAAATGAGCTGTCTCTTTATGAATTTCAAATGCCTGTGAATTTTCAAATACCTCATGAAATACGATACAGTCAAGTTCATTCACCGACCATGATGCCTCATAAATCAAATTCCCTTTTTCTGTTGTTTTAACCTTCTCCACCAAAATTTTTGTGATTCTTTCCACATCCTTCTTATATTCTGAGACAGCCTTAAAATAGGCCATAACAGTTAAACTTCCCTTGGGGTAATCTTGTAGGTTTTTCATTATTATTATTGATACACTTTAATTATTTATCCACCACCAAGTGGTAACTTTTTTACGATTAACCCAGATGTTCTTATTACTATATTTATTTATAATAATTGAACTTGGATTATAACATCACTTATATGCTCCTTGTGAATAGTTTAGTTCGTAGGAGTGAGAGTAGTTTTCGAATACTGTACCAAAAGGATCTTCAACGTAACACATACAATCAGGTTTTTCTCTAGGATAATATTCTCTAATCGGCATTCGTTGTTTACCAGCATCAACAATTTTCGTAACCAGTCCTTCTAAATCAGGGTCTTGGATAGAAAAATGAAATAATCCCGTTCTGAAAGGTTCGAAAGTAGGCTTTTATTCAAAACCAATTTTATCACCGGTTGAAAGATGGGGTATTTTTAATATTCCCCAATCTTCGCCAAAAACATCAATACACATTTGACCAATCGCGGTTTCATTCTCTTCCTTTACTAATGTTGGTTCCATGATAACATAAAACCCTAACACTTCAATCCATTCGTTGAACGGAAGTTTATCTATTTGGTGGAGTCATTGACTCTACCTTTTTCTTTAACGCTGCAACCAACGTCTTCTCCTTCGCGATAACAAGCATTACACGAAATGCAAAGTGGCTTATAATCAGGATTACCTTTCCACTTATTTACCAAATCCGGTTCGTAAAGTAGTGGTCGCGCAATGGAAAAGTACGCAATACTGGTGTCATTAAGGATAGCTTGCATCCTTCGGAAATCACGGTTTCCCCCAATTAATATCACAGGAATATTCACCGCTTCGGCAATTTGTTTGGTGGGCTCAAGATAATAAGACTGTAACTCAGGCTTGTTTATTTTAGTTCGTGCCGGTCTAATACCTTTCCCGGAAGTTTCATTTACGCCACTAATTTCTAACAGGTCTGCTCCTGCTTTTTCAAGTATTTTGGCAACTTCAACAGCTTCAGGAACTGTTAAGCCTTCGCCTTCGTCCATATAATCATCGTGGTTCATTTTTACCATAATGGTAAAATCCTCTCCTGTTGCCTTACGAATACTTTGAATGACATCGACAATAATCCGAGACCTATTTTCAATGTTGCCTCCATATTCATCAGAGCGGCGGTTACAAAATGGAGTTAAGAACTGGCTTAATAAATAGCCATGTGCACCGTGTATCTCAACGGAGTCGTAACCCGATTTCTGAGCTCTTATGGCAGCATTAGTAAACATTTTTATTAGATGCTGAATGTCTTCTTTGGACATCTCTTTGGGCGTAATTCCCGTTAAACGGTTTTTTACGGCTGAAGGACCAAATAATGTTGCATCCTGAAAGTCAGGATGATAGTTTTGCGAACCTCCATAAGCTAGCTGAATGGCTATAGGGGTTCCATTAGAATGAACAATATCAACCAATTTCTTATGCTCGTCAATAAACGAATCATCATAAATACCCATCATTCCCGGATTTGGTCTGTCGTCTGGGTCAATCATCGAATAACCCGTAATAATCAATCCAACACCACCTTTCGAAAGCTCTTCGTAAACCTTGAATAGCCTTGGTGTAATGCGCCCGTCTTTGTCAGCCATCTTCATCCACAAAGCCGCACGAATAATTCGATTATTCAATTCTAAATGCCTGATTTTTGTTTTCTCCATTACTAACATATGCACCCTTTTTTAGTATTCGATGCAAAAATACTCTAGATAGTTCTATTATAAAAATAAGTTAATTCATACCTTTGCATTATAATTATAATAGATATGGTAAATTTAGAATGGTATCGCACCTTTAAAGCGATTTACGAAAAAGGAACATTAACAGCAGCTGCCCAAGTTTTATTTATTTCTCAGCCTGGTGTAAGCTTGCATTTAAATTCGTTGGAAAGTTATACAGGAGCAAAACTTTTCGATAGAGTTTCAAAAAAAATGATTCCTACCGAACGTGGAAAAGTATTATATAATGGGCTTATTGAACCATTGTTAAAGTTAGAGGAGATAGAGAGGTACTTTCATAAAAGTACTGAGAATGATATTCCTACTATAAGTATTGGAATGTGCTTTGAAACGTTTCAGCACATTCTAGAAAGGCATCTTCATACACTAAATTTTAATGTGATAAGCAGTTTTTCTGATTATAAGAGTTCACTAATGAAGTTAGAGAAAGGAATTCTTGATGTTGTAATTACATCTCAAAAAACGGAAATTAAAGAGATTCAGTATATACCCGTTGGCAAAGAGGCTATTGTATTAATTGGCAGTAATGATATTGATAAAGATGCCTTTAATAAAACGATTAAAACGAAAAGTAAATCCGACATACTCACATTCATCAAAGAAAAAAAATGGTATGGTGCGTCAAGTGACAATGTGCATTTAAAGCGATTCTGGCAAACCAATTTTAATTCATTACCAGATTTTAGAGCCAACTACATTGTCCCCAATTTTAAATCGATAATAAACAGTCTTTGTGTTGGAAGCGGATTAGCCATTGTTCCTGATTTTCTTTGCAAAAGGGAATTTGAAGATGGAAAATTGCAATTGCTGTGGCAAGGGAACTTTCCAATTACCAATCAACTCTATTTTGCTTGCCGGAAGAATTCTATATATGAAAATCAATTGAATGAAATTATGAAAATATTTAAAAAAGAAATGGACTTAGACCCAAAATAAAGGATATAAACACCAGCATACACATTTTGTATAAGCAATGGCGGGGAAGTGCTAAATTTCAAGTTTTGCAACCCACTTAAACTTCATCTCAGTTTTACATGTAAGTTTTGTCTTTATGTATAGGCAAACCTTTTTCTGCCTAATTTGCAACTCCAGGATTCTCTATAAAGTATTCAATAGTTTTCGATAATTCAGGAACTACTTTTACAAGTTCTTTTACCTTTACAATATTTTCTGTTAATAATAAAGTTGGGTTAAGTTTTGACAATACTGGGAGCTTATCAGAATCTGATCCAGTTGCAATAGGTAGAAATCTGGCAACTTTTGTTGGCGAAAGTAAATACTTTTTATGGTCTGTTTTTATCGAATCAAATGTAGGCTTAATTTGAGTTCTAGTATAAGCATAAACCAATCGCAAGGTGTTTTTTATTTCACTAGACTTACTACATAAGCCATTTAGTATTTTGTTATTTAAATTTTTGACTTCTTTGTTTAGTGCTTTTTTTATTCCCTCAATTTCTGTTTACTTTTCTTCCTTTATGTTAATCTTTTTTCTGCTTCAATAGCGTCTTGACCTAAAAGTAGGACTTGAATGGTATCAAAACTTGAACCGTCCCATTATAAATTATCTTTTATAAAATCCGCATTGAAAGTTCTAACTAATCTATCATCAACGTTATGAATTTGTTCATTGTACTTTTGCCCGTTATAATTTTCAAGTTCAAATTCTGAAGAGTTGTAATCAGGATTTTTTTCAGTCTTTTCAGAATTCTGAAAAATCCTTGAAATTGTAGTTTTACCAGAATAATTCCAACCATATATAATATTCAAATTTGCAAAGTCTTGAATTTATCCCGCTCGTCTATAATTCTGAAAACTCCATTTTTTTTCATGCAGCGGATTCTTTTTATCATAATTTAATTTCAAGTGTTAATCTAACTGTGCGTTGGCGAAAAATAGCTCTTTTTGTTTTTCAGCGTTTGGCTGTGTGTCGGCAAAAACAAAATGTACTATTTGTGCGATCGGCTTTTTTAGCATGGCATACAACTTGTTTGAATATGGCAAGTTGCGGGTTTTAAACCGAAATTTTCCACTCTTTATTAATTAGTTTAAATGTAATTAAAATTTCCAATTACAAGAATTAAGCAATTTGCTATATGCAGGTGTTACCTGCTGGCTTTATTTCACCATCATAAACGGTTCTATTTGAAAAACATCAGCTTTTAAAATTTTCGCAAATCGTTCGTTCGGATTATCAACCACGTACCAAATGTGTCTTGTTTTTGCTTTTACTTGATTATTCTCTTTTGTAATACCTTTCCAATCAAACTCCACGGTAACTTCATATTCATTTTCCATAATGGTTTTAACCGAGAATTTTTCAGGATAATGACTACTTTCTTTCAGTTGCATCGGTTTCCCATTCAGCCAAGTTTCTAACTCTTGAATCGATTGAATTCGACTGTTTGTTGAGAAATTCAGTATAAAGTCATCTGTCAATAATTCTTTAAAAGGTTCTACATTTCCATCTAAACTTTCCATACAAGCCAACCAATAATGCATCAATGATTTTGTTCTATTTTCGGGATAGGCATCTTTTAAAATGTCGTTAGTTTCGCCAGTCGGTAGTATTTCAATAAATGAAAATTGTGGCAAAGCATCTCTGTTTTTTAATAATTCTGTATTATAATGAATAGTATAGCTCATTTTTTCTCCATTAGGACGTATGTTTTGATACCTTATTTCGGCTTCTAATTCAACCCCTTTTTCTGTAGAAACTATGTTTATATTTTCTACGTGATGTGCGTTTTTCCATCCTTTATAAGCCGTAAGTCTTTCGGGATAGTTGTGTTTTCCATTTATTTCTCCTGCCGATGTTTTCAAATAAATATCATCTGCTAGAATTTCCATTTGGTTATTAATGCGTTTAGCATTCATTTCTCTTTCGTACAGTTGATACCATCGGTACAATTGAACTTTGGCTAGATGTTGCTCCCTGGTTGTTGGTATAGATGTTGTCATTTTCTTATTTTTTAAAAAATCGTTAATACTTGTTGCTACTACATTCGGCACTTCTAATTGCGGTGAATGTGAGGCATTTTCTATAACTTCTATTTTTGATATTGGAATATCTCGGTTAAAACGTTCTGCGACATTAAATTTTACAACCTCATCATGCTTGCCCCAAAGAATTAATGTAGGTGTTTTAATCTCATTTATTTTATCTTTTAAATCAAAATACTCGCCTTTTTTTATTTGTGGTATAACAGTGTTATTTAAAAAATCACGACTATTATTTATTTGAGATATATACATTTTTTTTATTGGACCTGGCATATCTGGGACTTTATAAAAAACACGAGAAAGGACTTTGTTTAAATCGTCTTCATTTTGTAAGACACTACCAAATCCGGTGTATACAATATGTTCATCTAGTTTTAAGCCTGGTGCATTTATAAGTATGAGCTTTTTTACATCTTCAGGATATGCAATCGTATAAGCAGCAGAAATGTGTCCTCCCATTGAGTTTCCTGCTAAATGAAACTTTTTAACTCCTAAACTGACTAAAAATTTATTTACAAATTCTACTTGACCTTTAATACTTAAATCAATTGATGCTTCTTTACTGTTTTCCCCAGAAGCTAGAAGGTCTGGAAGAATTAAGTAATAATTATCTGTCAAAAATTTAGCGGATTGTACAAAACTGTTTTTATCATCTCCAAGACCGTGAAGCAATACCAAGGTGTCTTTTGCTAAAGTGTTATCATTAGTGTAAAAATGGGTTTTGTAACCATTTACAACAATAGTTTTTGATTTTAAATTAGCAGAGTTTGCGTTTTGTAAATAAGTTAAATCCACCAGTTTTTGAGGAAAAAAGAAATAAATAATTCCAATTCCGAGTATAAAAAGGACAATAATGCCTCCGACTATTTTTAATATTTTTTTCATAATAGTATGTCTGTTTAATTATTATGCAAATATCGGACGGTTAATTTGACTTTGGATTGCCATTTGACAACAAATACTATTCTTCAGTAATTTGTTTACGAATTCTACTCAAAGAAAATTTTGTAATACCTAAAAAAGAAGCTATATGAATTAGTGGGACTCTTTGAATAATGGTAGGGTATTTTTCTAAAAAATCAAGATATGAAGTTTTAGCATTCTGATTTATTAATTTTCGTTGAAAGTTAGTTTTTGCTAATAAATTTTTATTGGTGATAGCTTGTATTATACTATTCCAATTAGTTATATTTTCAGAATACAACGCCCATACTTCCCTAGAAATTATGATAACAGAACAATCTGTTTCAGCAATGATTGTTCCAGAACTAGGAATGTATTCATTAAAGCTATTGATATTGGTTACAAAATCATTCTCTGACAAAAATAAAGAGGTGATTTCGTTTCCTTCTTTATCGTAAAAAAAATAGCGAAACACACCTGATAATATAAAACCTACCTGATTTACATTTTTACCAGCCTCAACAAAAATGTCACCCATTTTAAACCCTTTGATGACTGAATGTTCAGAAATAAGTGAAATATCGTTATTCGATAAATCACCAAATTTTTTGAGGTAGTCTATTAATTCATATATTTCTGTCATTGTGGTAAATAATTGAATGTTTTTTGAGCTTGCAGGTAACGGCAGTCTGTCTAAAAACTCATCAAACTGCTGAATTAAGTTTTAAATATAGCGGTTTTAAGGATACATAAAAACTGAAAATGCTTTTATTTTGAAATAGAATTGAGGTTCTTATCCGGGCCAATTTCAACTTTGACGGCACCCTTAACTCAGGAAAATAAGATAATTGCTGTAGAACCCATTCCATAGGGGTTTTCAGACCAATAATATTGATTAAGCGGCGCAGGTTGTAGGCAGTCATTATTAAATCCACATCGGCCCTTGCCCTTGCCATGCCTTTTTTGTCATAATGTAATCGAAGCCCCATTGTCGTTTTATGGTTCCGTAGGGATGTTCGACTATGGCCTGCCGTCATTTGTAATAAGTTTGATTCTGATCTACGCGTTGTTTGTTTATCTCAATGAGATCCTGGTATTGGCTGCGTTGTATTGCCTTTCCACAGGCCGCCTTGCTGCATTGATCTTTTACACTGCAGTTTGCACAGGCTTTGGTGGTGTAGCGTTTAAACTGGTAGGTTCTGGCCTGGTGCCATCTTCCGTTAGTTCTTAGTTGTTGGTTTTGCGGACAGGTATAATAATCTTCCTGCTTGTTGTATCCGAAATTTTCTACATTATATTCTGGATTCGGTGCTTGTGCTGCCACTCTGGGTATGGCTACTATGGTTTCAATACCCAAACGATCCGCGACAGCAAATTCGGAACAGGTATGATAACCTTTATCGTATAGTGCAGTCAACTGATTGCTTCGTAAAATCGTTTTTGCACGCTGCAGCATATTGCCCATGGCTTTGCTGTCGTTGGTATTTGTTACTTTGTAATCGATGGGGATGTTGTTTTCTGAATCAACTGTGGTTTGTATGTTATAAGCGACTTCGGTAATGTTATTACGGATTGTTAGCTGACGGCTGTCAGGATCGGAAGTAGAGATTTGAGACTGACCTGTTTGCTTGATTTGCTTCTCTGTATTTTGATACTCCTTTTTCCGATCAGTTTGTTTGCTGATTTCTTCTTCGATGATCTTTTTTTTATCTCCGTCACTTTCTGCCAATGCCTTTTCATACTCCGAAAGCTTGTTCTCAATATAAGCTAAATGACGGTCAATCTTTTTTTGATTGAAGTTGTTCTTTTTGCTGTTCTGTGCTCTTAGTTTGGTACTGTCACCGGCCAGAAATTTTCCGCCAATCAGGTTAAAGTATTTGGCCGGTTGAACAGTTTGCCGGAATACTTTTTTTATTGCTTTGGGGTTGTCCCTTCTAAAGTTGGAGATGGTATTGAGGTCAGGGCTTAAGCACCTGAGCAAGCACAACGAAACAAGGGAAAACACCAATTCTGGTGCGTTCACTCGTCCATCTCTCCTGCTCTTTAAATTGGTCGTTTTTTCTGCAGAGAAACTTCAGTAACGCAATATTTTTCTATAATATTTTCTAACAGTAAAGTTAGATAAATAGCTCTATTCAGCAAGCTATCTGTTCTTATATTTAATCTTTCTATGACTCCATATATACCAGCATGACCATATCAACCATACTGTACGTAAAGGGAATGTTGTATGGCTTGTATGGTAGCACCATACTTACAATATTATATGGCAACACAATACACTTTCAATCCACTGAAAGACAGCCTCATTGCGACTCAAACCATCGAGTAATATTATATTTATTTTCTTTTTTGGCAAACTTGACAAGTTTATGAAGAACATAATCTTCTCATTTTTTTTAACTTGCAATTTCAAAATAAACAATAAGATATTATAGTTAGCTGAAAATAACGGGAACAGTAACTAGAAAAGTATAAAAGAAACCCAATGGGATTTGGCCAATAAATTGAGGATGCCTCCATTGTCATTTTATTTAGAATAATTGAAACAGAAAAAATATTTTCAACCACATAAGTCGTTAATAAACAGAGATTAAATTCTTTTTGCATGGGTTCTATTGGAGCTACTGAAATATTGATAATCAAGCGATTGTCAGTGTATTTTATTTTAAAACTGTCTTAGTTCTATTCTGAACAAGCAAATTCTTCGAAAAAACATTACTTCTTTAGATAACAATTTAGTTATAACTAGTTAACGGCTTAAATATGCCAAATCCTTACAATTTATAGATCATTCTGAAAGTCCTTTAGGATTTGGGAAACCCGCTTAATTTACATTTCATTATCCAGCTACCAATTTATTTTACATTCCGTTTTCTTTTATTGGAATATTACGCACTTTAGAAACTTGCATGATACAATACGAGGAAATTGAAGATGTGTAATTGTCTGGCAATTATATTTGTAATCGAGCCAAGTGATAATTTAGACTTCTGGCAATTGAGATCTGAATCACTAAAATATTAATTGGCTTTTTTATTTATCCTACTAAACGGATAAGCGATCTAGTTAAGATCGGGATACAAACTATAAACACCCCTAAAATCCCCTTTATAACAGCTCTATTGTAGGTTGTATTCTCTGTAAGGGCTTATTTTACTTAGAAAATAGAGATGTCCACCAAATAGATTTGTTTCGCTTACAAAAAGATCGTTTCAGTAGGATAAACGATCGGGATAGGAGCTAGATAAATACCCCTTAAACTCCCTTTATAATGGCTCAATTGTAGGTTGTATTCTCTGTAAGGGCTTATTTTACTTAGAAAATAGAGATGTCCACCAAATAGATTTGTTTCGCTCACAAAAAGATCGTTTCAGTAGGATAAACGATCGGGATAGGAGCTAGATAAATACCCCTTAAACTCCCTTTATAATGGCTCTATTTATGGGCTTTATTCTTTGTTAGTGCTTATTTTTCTAGCGAAATGAAAATTTCTACCAAATTGATTTGTTTTGCTATTAAAAAGATCGTTTAAGTAGGATAAACGAGCGAGATAGGATCGGGATAACGACATATTTAAGGTATGATTTGTTTGTATTGAAAAGATGACGAATTCTTACAGTTTAACGTTGGATTTCATTTCTCAAATCAGATGAGTCAAAAATATTTTTATTTTGTGATTAAAAAACTAATTGCTTAATAAATAGTTAAGCAGTAAGACATATCAAAATGCTTTTATTAAATTTATAATAGAATTTCAAAAAAAATGAATATAACAAAGAGAAGATAGAACAGCAATTCTGAGAACAAAATGTATTTTAAATTGTTTATTCTTGTGTTACTCAGCTTATAATTCTAAAGAGATATGACAAAAAAAATATATGATTTTAAAAACCTAAAGGGCGACCTTTCAGGAGGACTTGTTGCAGGTATAGTAGCATTGCCTTTGGCACTTGCATTTGGTGTGCAATCTGGCATGGGTGCCATTGCAGGACTTTATGGAGCAATTGCTGTTGGTGTTTTAGCTGCAGCTTTTGGCGGTACCCAAACGCAGGCCAGTGGCCCTACCGGTCCAATGACAGTGGTTTCAGCCACATTTATTGCAATAGCAATTAGCTTAACTGGAAGTCTTGAAAATGCGATGGGCATAATCGTTGCAACTTTTATACTTGGTGGCCTGTTTCAAATATTTTTTGGATTTATAAATATTGGTAGTTATATTAAATATTTCCCTTATCCGGTAATCTCAGGATTCATGAGCGGCGTAGGGCTTATTATTATTTTATTACAAATATATCCGTTCGCAGGAATATCATCACCGTCATCCACTTTTGGCGTTGTAAAAGAAATTCCGCGTTTATTGTCAGAAATTAATTTAGCTGCAATTGGGATTGGAGGGATTACGGTATTAATTTTCTATTTATTCCCAAAAATCACTAAGGGCATTCCCAGTGCGCTTGTTGCGCTTATAACAGCATCTCTTGTTACTTATTTTTTTAAATTAAATGTTCCACTTATTGGTGAGATACCTTCCGGTTTACCATCTCTAAAAATAGATGGGTTATTCAATATTGATCCCAAAGCTTATGTGATAATTTTAGAATACGCACTCATATTAGCAGTATTGGGATCAATCGATTCTTTATTAACATCTGTCATTGCGGATAATATTACAAAAACTAAACACAACAGTAATCGTGAATTGATTGGTCAGGGCATCGGTAATGCAGTAGCTGGTTTGATTGGTGGAATACCAGGAGCAGGTGCAACTAAGGGAACTGTTGTAAATATTAATTCTGGAGGAAAGACTCGTCTTTCAGGAATAATTCATGGATTATTTCTGCTGATAGTACTTCTTGGAGCAGGTAAGTTAGCTGCCTTTATTCCTATACCTGTTTTAGCTGGAATACTTATTCCTGTGGGCTTCAATATTATTGATGTGAAAGGACTAAAGCATTTATTGCATGTTCCCAGAGCAGATGCAATTGTGCTGCTTATCGTTTTGTTAATTACAACTTTCGGGAGTCTTATTTATGCCGTAGCTATTGGAATTATTTT
Source organism: Ancylomarina sp. (assembly GCF_041555295.1). Lineage (NCBI taxonomy): Bacteria > Pseudomonadati > Bacteroidota > Bacteroidia > Marinilabiliales > Marinifilaceae > Ancylomarina > Ancylomarina sp. The sequence goes on from NZ_JBFFKR010000023.1 coordinate 12,167, forward strand.
AGCTTCAGTTCTCTTTATGAAACGTTCGGGCGATATTGCAGAGAAAGGCACAACAGGTTCTTCTTTGGCTGATTTAAAAGGAGAGCAACCATGGGATGATGAACAAAGTTTATTCAAAGAATTCAAAAATGCTATATATGTCAAGCACCTATATGGACCTTTGTTTTTTGGATTTACTTCACATTTTCTTAAACTTTTTAAAAATATTGATGAAAAAATAAAAGTCCTGGTTATTCGGATGGACCGTGTTCCCTATATTGATCAAACAGGTTTGTATGCCATGGAAGAAATACTTTTTGATTTAAACAAGAAAGGATTACGTGTAATGATAATTGGATTACAAAATCAACCTGCTGATATGCTTCGGTCAATAGACATAGTACCAAATTTAGTTCCTGAAAAACAGCTTTTTGACAATATGGATAGCGGTATATCCTGGTTAAAAAAAGAACTCAGCAAAGACAAGCTTGACAAATAGTAACGGTGTTGTTTTAAAAGAATAGAAATTTTAAAAGAGATCATATGGAAGCTAATAAGAATGGATTAAATACGGAAAAAGAAAACACAGATCATGTAGTAAAAACAGTAATTAGTGCTGAGGAACGTGCTAAATTAACACCTGATCAAATACTACAAGAGTTTCTGGATGGAAATGAGCGTTTTAGAAATAACAACTTAACTCAGAGGGATCACTCTGAGCTAATACGTAAATCTGCCTTTGGCCAATATCCCAAAGCAGTAGTTTTAAGTTGTCTTGATAGCCGGGTGCCGGTTGAAGACGTTTTTGACCAGGGTATTGGAGATATTTTTGTTGGCCGTGTTGCCGGCAATTTTGTAAACGAAGATTTATTAGGTAGTTTGGAATTTGCCTGTAAAGTTGCTGGTGCAAAATTAATTATAATAATGGGGCATCAACATTGTGGGGCAATTATTGGCGCTATAGACAATGTTAAATTAGGAAACCTAACGACAACGCTTTCAAAGATAAAACCTGCAATAAAAATGAGCCAAAACTACAGCGGTAATATGACTTCAAAAAATGAAGAATTTGTAAAGCTTGTATCTGAGAATAATGTAAGACATGCAATTTCAACAATCCGTTCAAAAAGCCCTATTTTAAAAGAAATGGAAGAAAATAGAGAGATAAAAATAGTAGGATTATTTTACACTTTAACAAAAGGTGAGCTGTTATTTGTTGACTGAAAATGACATCCAATACGCGGCATAAAGCACTGACCACTACATAGTTGTTTAATCATTCTGCCACACATAAAATTCGGAGTAGCTGGACAGGAAAGTAGCCCGTAATCCCCAACGATTTCATACCGCCAGCCGTTAGACTGTCTAAAAAGTAAAACTTGAAAGTAATTTATCTAGATTAATTAGAGAGATTGTCGTAAAACCCAATATTCAATGAATATTTATAAGGGGGACAAATAAGGGTATACTCATCTAAGGAATACCATTCAAAACACTGATTAAGATATGTTTGCTAGTTTAAATTGGGTACTGTTGGGACTACGACCTAAAGGTATATTTTATAAAACAGAAACCACACCGATACTTTTATCAGTGTGCCTTTTTGTTTTGTGCTTATATTATTTTGATTCTTAAACAATTTTTCAACCTACTTTATCTGTGAAAAACGGGTACTGAGCCATTCTATCGGCTTGCTGTTCCTTGGTGACTTTAATGTATCTCATAAATGAGCTTTCTGTGGTGTGGCTGCTAATTGCCGTTATATCAATAACAGGAACACCATACTATATGGCAAAACCATAAGTACCATACTTGCCATATTACCCTTACAAAATGAAAATAACAAAAGCCAAACACTTAGGTTTGGCTTTTAATCCTTCTTAGGTATTTATCTAATGGGGAAATTCATAAATATTGGATTCTTGTATTCACCTAGTACATATTCCAGATGATCTTTTAGACTTTCATCAATTAAAGAAAAGTTGAATTCACAAGAGAAACAACAAATAGTATCCGTTAGAAATTCGTGACACCATTCCATTAGCTCTTTCTTATCTTCCTGATAAAAAAGCCTTGCCATTTCCCGACCAATTTTATGATCATACTGTTTCATTGTATCCGATACATCTTCTTCAACAGATTCTAACAGTTTATTGTAATATTTCTCATCGTTAATCAAACGAAAGCAAAATGCTGTTTTATCAGAATCTTTCAATTCCTTTAGGTAAATCTTTGTTAACTGAGTTAGTTCTTCAAAATAATGATTCTGTGATTGACCATCTTGAAAAGCTAGAGTTTGAAATTCCTCTCTTACGGTATAGTATTTTTCGTCGTCATCATCTTCTTTTTCTTCAAGATTGATTGCCTTCCGAAGTAGATCAACTACAAGCAGATTTCCATAATCGACTAGAGCTCTATAAACATCTTTAGTGATATACATTTCATTAGATAATTCAATCATTGGTTTATGTTTTAATGTTTTGTCAAAAAATATTTTCACCATAGTTGCCATAACATATGGTAAGTCTGTTAGTGGTGGGGCATATGATATTTACATTGATTAAGAGAATTTTAATTGTTTTCAGAATAGTTAGTCATCCTTAGGATAATTATACTTTTCTTTTATCTCATCAAAAGAAGTGTACTTTTCTTTTATCTCATCAAAAGAAGTGTACTTTTCCTTTATCTCTTCAGGGTTTAAGTTTTTAAATTCATCTAATGTGTCACCAACACTAATACAACCTGGTATATCATCTGAATAAGATGAAAAACCTGTTTCTGTTTCTTCTAACTTTACTATTATTACTTCCATGTCATTATGTTGATTCAAAAAGTGCTCCTATTTGAGCATGAAAAATCACCTATATGAATTATTTAGTTCTTTAAGATTGGCTAGTATTTCTGACAATTTTAAAATTATCTCATATCCATTTATTCCAGATTAAAGCTAATTAAAATTCAATATTCAAAGACAATTCTTTAAATTCTGTAAAAACCGCATGATCTCTTTCAGTCAATCTTGGTGCGTTATCCATATTCAAACGATGTGCTATTTGATTAATATTTGTCCCAACCTTAGCTAAAGCATAGATCTGTTCTTCTCGAGTTTTATCTCGGTATGTAATTTGATATTTTCCCTCCAATAATACCTCACGTATAAATGGAGATCTTTCTTTATGACTGGATCCAGTAAACATTTTATTAAACCGTTCCATTTCTTCGTCATTCAAATACAATAATATTTTGTTAGCTTTTCGATTCTTTGATTGAGCTACTTTTGTACGACCATTTTTATTTAAACTATTACTTGTCATATCATTTATTTTTAATGTAAATATTAACGGAACGGAGATATTTCAACCAATTATCAATTGGTTTTTCTCGACAACGAATCGAGAAAACAATGCGAAATTACGGAGCAAATTAGGTTTAGGGCTAGCCCTAAACACACCTTGCTTATTCAAAATTGAACCCTTTGTTAGTTTTCTCCTTTTCCCTTTTTTTATCAGATCATTATTCCTGCCTACTCTACTCTTCCTTTTCTACTTTCTTGACACCTTTTTTATATTCCGGCACTTTTTTCTTCTTCTTTTTCTTCTTTAGCTTTTACTTCCTTCCATTTCCTCTTACCTTTTTATTGTTTATTATCTCATGAAGGAGGAATTGTTCCTCCTTCATGTTCTTCTGAATTTTAAGACCTAATTCTTCATCTTAAAAAAGAATCTGATAAAGAAAAACCAATGTAAACCATAACTACCTATTAATCTAATCATTAAAAAATCATGTAAACCAATGTAAACCTAGAAAACAACTCTTAAACAACTAAATATCAACACTTATCTATCATCCATACTATAAAGGTTTACAGGTTTACAATGAAATTCCAATTTCCCCTAAGTCAATTTAAAAACAGAGCAAAAAAAGAATCTACAACAGAGTAGATCCATTTTTGCATTTCAGGCTGTTTTAAGGCTTTAATTTTTGAGCCTCATTCAAATCCTTATATGATTGTACATATGCCTCCAATGCTTCTCCAATAACCTTCTTAATTGGTTTTCTATCGTAAAAGGCGATTGCTTTAATTTTAGCTAGTTGTTCCGAATTATAATCATAGGTCGCCTTAACAGATATTATTTTTTCTTTATCAGATTCTTTTTTTTCGGATATGCTAGACTGTAACAAACTATCGATTCCTGCTTTAAAATTCTTTTTTGCCATAGTTTATGGGTTAAATGGGAATTATGGTCTCAATTAGAAAAAAATTAAGATTGCTTACTTAAAAATTCCTCACACAGTTTTAAATAATCTTCAGCGCCATTACTATTTGGGGAATATCGAAAAATATCCATGCCTGTCGAGGGTGCTTCAGCAAGTGATATATTTTCTCTAATGGTAGAGTCGTATAGCCTCCCTTTAAAATGTTTTTTTAAAGCTTTCTGCACATCACGATGCAAGATCTTACGATGGCTAAACTGGGTAATAAGCACCCCTTCTAGCTTTAATTTGGGATTAATTCTAGATTTAACTTTTTTGGCAACACCAGCCAAACCACTTAAGCCCTGAATGCTTAAATGGTGAGGAAGTACAGGTATTATGAACGTATCGCAAGCTGAAAGCGCATTTAAAGCAATTAAACCGATGGAAGGGGAACAATCTATTATAATAAAGTCGTAATTGTCCTTAATTGATGCTATCAACTCCTTAAGCAAATATTCCCGACCAGGTTCATTAGTCATTTCGTGTTCTAACACGTTCAAGTCTATGCTAGATGGGACGATATCTAAATTATTCATCACCTTTATTGGTGAGATCTCAGACTCTCCTTTTAAAGCTTGATATATATTGTTGTCATAATCTTCTACCCCTAGCGATTCAGATGCATTAGCCTGCGGATCCAGATCTACAAGCAGTACTTTCTTTCCTTTTAAACTTAATGCTGCTGCCAAGGAACAGGTGGTGGTAGTTTTTCCAACACCCCCTTTTTGGTTAATTATTGATATTACTTTAGCCATAATTCTTCTTCTAAGGGTAATAATTTAAAATCAAATAGATATGCACTCCCAAAATCTTTAATCGTATGAGAGTCGATTCTACCTTTCTGCCAGGTTTTTACAAATGACTTTTGATCCTTTAGTAAGGCAAGCAATGTATTAAGATCCAATTCTGATTGATTTTGAGATAAACAAAACCTTCTGTATGAAGGATAAATTAAACTAAAACGTATGCCTAGTAAATTCTTCCCATCATGTTTAACTATGCGATAATGTTGCTTATTTATAGTCAAATCAGATTTAAGAAATTCAATTGCATTCCAAAACTGATTTACCTCACTAATTCGTTGGATTGACTCATTTTGCTCCCTTGCATTTTCAAGTAAACAATCATATAGTTCATCATAGCTCATTGGAAACTCCAACCTAGAACTCATCACTTTATATATCGCAAGCAATAATGTAACATGTTTCACATTTCTTTCAGAATAATTAGTAGTCGAAGGGTTTTGATATTTCAATTCATGATAGACAATATCAAATTGCTCCTTAAACTCCTTTACAAAATGAGATCTATGCTTTAATATTTCCAGTATTACATTACCATATCCTGCTTTAGCTTCCTCTTTTAATTTTTTAAAAGCTTTTGTCTCTTCATCTGAAAATGAATGACTCGAAAAGTTTAAGATTATCATTCTACTAAATAAGGCTGAAGATTGTGTAGGAAGATAGTTGCCATCTAACATCATCGCAGAATTAACCTGAGTATCATGAGTTTTATTATCTTGGGTTGTCTGAGCACGAGAATACCCAATTCCATCATAAGCAGTCTTTAAAAAACCAATAATTTTGGATTCAATCTTACTATCGAGTTCTTTGAGATACAAGAGAGAATTTCTTTGCTGATCTGCACTCCTTGCCACAGATTTAGAGGTTGATCCTGCTTCTAAAGACAAACCCTTATTCCCAGATCCAAACAAGCTTAAAAACAGTTCCGAAAATGAAGTTTTACCTACGCCATAATCACCAAACAAAAATAAAAATGGATAAAATCCAATTTCTTTGAATATGATATCCCGAAACAAAGCTCCTATTACAAAGCACATCCCTACTGCAGCCTTATCATGGTATGCTTTATAAACCAGATTTGACCATTCCTTGAATTTTATCTTCCCAGGTGAAAATTTGAATTTCCGTTCCTTATCAAACCAAGGAGAATATTTATTTATTACACTAAAAGCAGGTATATAGAGAGATTTTCCATTTGCTTTTACTACCCCAAATCGATCTACTTTCCGAAAATTCCCATTGTGAATTACTCCATTACTAAATGCATACAGGTTAAATTCTGTTTGGTATCCTAATACTCCTACATTATGAGCTGTATCTTCTTTTTCTCTCAATTCCTCTAAGATAATATCCAGTTCATTTTGAGTACCTAAAAAAGAAAATCCCCCAACCGATGCAATACTTGATTTAAAACTCTTAACATTCAAACTTTTGGATGATATTGTTAGTAATTTAGATTTACCTGATCTACTTTGAAGAAAGAAAATTCGAATTGCATCATCCGATCCATCAGGTAAAAAAAAGAAGATTGTCATTATAAAATTGGAAATCCGTCTTTCTCGAACCTTACCCTTATACTGATCCTCGACGTAGTAACAACTATCTCTTTTAAAAAAGCCAAACTTACCTATGTCTTCCCTTTCATCTTTCGAATCAGGAATATATTCAGGATACAGTTGTTTATAATTTTCTTTGGATTTTAAGAAGGAAGACAATTCCCCATCCATTAAGAGGTCATTAATATCCTTTTTTTCGGGAAGTTTAAGCCTATGAACAGATATTACAGAAATATCCCAGTCTAAAATATTTTGAAACAATACTTCTGTAGCCTCATTTCCTCCTTTGTCATTATCTAAAGCAATAACAACTTTCTTATCTTGGATATAATTCTCTATTACAGCTTTAGATATTCTATTACTGGCACTAAAGATGGCTATACTTGAATAAGTAGGAAATAAGGATAAGGTATTAATAACTCCTTCCGTAATAAAAACAGTATCCTTGGTATCTAGGAAGCATTTTGTATATAAAGCATTTTCTAAAACCCCTTTGTTGCAGTAATTCTCTCGTCCATGCTTTAGTTCGATAAATCTCTTATTAATCAAGATCTTACTGGAATCAATAAAAACGACACTATCTGCTTTATTGTCTAAGGAAAAATTCTGATAGAATGCATTTGGAGGTAATTTATCACAATCAATTCCTCTACCTTCAAGATATTTTCTCGCCCGATCTGTTGGATTGCTTTTGATAGCATACAACTGCTTTTCAAATGGACTTCTAAGGTTTACTTTATTGTGATCCTTATACTGGTATTCCGGAAATAAATTACTAATCAGATATTTAATAACTTCCGGCATTTCTAATTCTAGTTTCTCTTGAGAAATATTAAAGCAATCCATTGCTTTATCGGTAGTTGCAAAATTATTCAACCAATATTTCCCCTTGTGTAATTTTAATGATGTCGAAGCGGTATTCTCTTCATGAGTTTTAAATTTTTTCTTAAGGCTTGCTTGTGGATAAAAATGCTCTATTATTTTTAATTGCATTTCGGGGTTCTGATTTATCCTATCTATTAGGTTATCAGACCCATTTTCATTATTTTTGTACATGTGTTTTAGGTGTGTTGTCTAATGCATGAAATTATTATAGGTGGATGGCGATCCACCTTTTTTTATTTTCTAAGTTTCTTTTTCGATTCTTCCTTAAGAATTCGATATTGAGGTCTGAAAGGGATTTAATGAGTCCTTATAATATTATCTCCGTCTAGTAAGACAAAATATCTATTATCGAATCTGAAATATTATTTTGACAATCCTTCATCAATTTCCATCTCTATTTCAGCATTTGTTTTTCTCAAAAACTTCTTTAAAAATTGATCTAGATCCTCGGCAAAGAATCTCCAAGATTTTCCAATTTTATAGCCTCTAATTTCATTTTTTCCTAAGTAGTATCGGAATGTAGCAACAGACATTCTTATATAAGCTGCAGCTTCATTCAACACTAATACTTTCTTCGATGGAATTGGCACTGTAGATTTTTGTTCATTTAATAATGCATTGTTAATAGCAACTTCAATAGTCTTCTTAAGATCTTCGGGTGAAATAACGACAAGTTGTTTATTCATTAAAAATTCTCCTTTTTTTGATGAAACAAAAAAATCCTCGGCTCCAATAATCTGGAACCGAGGATCAAATAATATCTTCAATTAAATTAATATCTAACTTGATAGAATCAGTTAATAAAATTCCTTTAGGGAACACTATCTCGTTTCTACTAGTTAGTATGTTTTTATTAATCATTGTGTATAGTTATAGATACCATGCAATGGTAATTAACTACAACACAATAATTATAAATTAGAGACTTATTTAATATTTAAGAAAGTCTCTAAACCCATAAATTCAACAGGCTTATTCCACTCTTTTTCATACAAGACAGCATCCATCTTTGCCCTTTCTCTAGCTTCATCAAAAAGAAACGGAGAAATTCTCTCTAAATACTTACCGAAATCTCTATTAAAACGCCATTCTTTTTTTTTCATATCCTCAAAACACCTATGTAGATATCTGGCATCCTTAATATTATGCTTCTTTGCTATACACTTATCATTTTGACCAATTTCAATATCATTGTAGTAATAATATAAAGCAATTTCTTTATAGTGATAATTATCATATCTTAAGTACTCATTAACTAACATACTAACTTCATCATCTGTCAAAGAGTTTATTAATATTCTATTATTAACAATTGATGAATTTTCTGTATCATCAAAAACTGACCTTATTGATAGAATATACTTAGAATTCTCTTTTAGTTTTTCCAATAATGGAATAAGCCTATTTTTATGGTGAAACCACAATTCACACATAAGATTTTCTAAAAGGTCATCACCCTGTGTTTCATACCCTTCAGACATACTCTTATATTCACAATAAACTTTATTAATTAATTCCATTAATGATTCATCCTTCAAAATCAAGTTAGAATTCTCACATATGAATCGATGAACCGATTCTAGTTTATGTTCTAGTTCTGAAATTTTGATAGCTAATATTTTTCCACGAAAATTTAGATATGATTCAACATCAATATTATCTACACTCCCAATTTCTTTTGCTGCCTCATAAATTTCAATATGCGATTTCAACTTCGCCTTTATAAAACTCTTATACAGTATCATATTTAATCGAAATTTAAAAGTTTATTAGCATTCCTGACACTCTCTTCCTCATTCAGACTATCAATATATTTACCAATTACTTTCAGGCTAGAATGCCCTACATTTTCGGTAATAGTATGTATATCAACTCCAGCTCTTAAAGAAGCTGTAACGTATGAATGTCGAGCATAATAAGTTGTTATTTTAGCTTCAATGTTGAGTTTTCCACCAAGCTTTCCCATATACTTATTTACCTGCTTAATAAACTGTTGGACTTTACGTTTTATTTCTTCCTCATTGGGTTTACCATCCAATACAGGAAAAATAAATTCATCAAGATCTCGAGGAAACCTACCCCACCTCTCTATGATCTCTTTATTCATTTCAATTAGAGCAATTGAAATTGGTTTGGCTGATCGATTTGTGTTTTTTGTCTTTTCACGGCTAAAACGAATACGATTACCATCAATATCTTTATACTTTAATAAGCAAAGATCTTTCATATTGATGCCATTCCCGAGGTATGAGAAAACCCACATATCACGATAATAATGTTCTGGAGATTCTAATTCAGGAACATAAATTATGATCTTTCTCAAATCATCTAGGCTTAAAGCTTTTTTGGTATTGTTACCTTCAGGTGCTTGATACTTCCCTCTTTTCACATCTCCAAAGGGGTTTTTATCATTACCAATCACTCCATCAGCTATAGCATCATTAAAAATTTTCTTTAAGGGACGACAATAAATGCCAACTGTAGTTTTACTTTGCCCATTATCAATCATCCATTTCTCATATTGTCTAAGAAAAGTTGGAGTAATAACTTCAAATGAAATTGAATTCTTTCCATGGAATTCCTTCAACTTCTTCATTGAGTAAGTATAATTCTGAGCAGTCCCTAAGCGTTCTTCAGATTTGAGAAGCTCAATATATCTTTCGTAATAAGGATAGACACTTTTTGTCTCTGAACGCTTTCTCGTAAATCGGTCTTTAAATTCGACAAAAGAAAACTCTTCCATTTCATTAATGACTGAATAAGCCCTTTTTAGATAATGGTAGACCACAACTCTTTTTTCCTTAAGTTCTGCACTTAATCTATTCCCAAATAACTTTAAATACTCATCTTTGGTAACTGAGACCTTAGTCGAATGGTATTTATATATTCTTTCGTGAATAATCCTTATTTTTATAGAACAGGAGCCATCCTTCCGTTGTTTATCAGTATCAAGAACAGCTACCAAAGAAACTCCTTTTTCACTTCTCAGAGTTTCTTCGTTAATTTCAGGGTGATATATCCAGGGTAAACTAATCTTCTTTATTTCCATTTCGCAAACAAATTCGCAAACATCTAATATTCACAACTAGATATTCTATGATATTAACTGTATGTAAACATACACAAAATGGGACTTAACTGCAATAACTATACGTAATTAGCAATAACTAGATATAAAACCCTTTTGACTGGCAGTCAAAAGGTCAGCGGTTCGATTTCGCTATTCTCCACCCACAATATCAAGCAGTTACGGCATTTTGCGGTAACTGCTTTTTTTGTATGTCGGAAGGATATGCGCAATAAACCTAATTATCAATTGAGAATATATAGTTCCATATAAACATAACACACCTCTTATTAAACCATATACAATAGATATTAAAACTTAACTTGCTGATTAGAATAGAATTTCGTATTTTTCATACTCATAATCTATTCTAACATGCACCTACAAAAAATTAATTCTGGCAGATCTCTTTCGATTTATTTGTCTGCTATTATCCTATTCCTGATAGTTCTTTCCTGCCAAAAATCTAATGAACACTTCATAACTCATGATGAACGCATATGGCTTGATAAGAATGAAGGTAAAATTGAAATATTATTTGGATATCAAGAACCACCTATTGCATTTCACAATGAGAATGGTGACTATGTTGGTTTATTGATTGATTACCAAAAGGAAATAGAGAGTTCTTTAGGCTATGAATTTAAATTTAAAAACTTTGACACCTGGGAAGAACTGATAACTTATTCTCAAACAGCACATAACTATATAATTGTTGGTTGTGCGAGTACAAACAAAAGAGCTGAATATCTCTCATTTACAAATTCAATTGTAAAAATTCCTTATGTTATAATCAGCCAAAAAAATAGCAATATCACGTCAATGAGTTCGTTAAAGGATAAAAACATTTGTACTGTCTCTAATTATGCCGTTAATGACTACATCGCTCAGTATTATCCCAACATTACCCCTATTAGCTTTAAGAATCATATAGAATGTATAAGGGCAGTTTCTACTGGAAATTGCGATGCTATGGTTGTTAGTCAGATGACAGTAACGCATATTATTGACACGGAACTTATTAGCAATCTTAAAATTTCTGATGGAAGTGGGTATATGAATCGATTAGCCGTAGCTACATCCAAAGATGATCCAACTCTTTTTAAAATTATAGATAAAGCAATTGATAATATTCCTCTTAATCGACAAAAGGAGTTTCGTCAAAAATGGATACACTCTAGACCAAGTCAATTCTCGAAAAAAACATGGTTAACGATTATTACGATTCTGTCCATTTTTATTTTATCCTTTATTATTCTATGGCTATGGCTTATCGGTCTTAAGAAACAAGTTGCCAAGCAAACACATCAAATTAGAGAAAATGAAGAAAACTTACGCATCACACTAAATTCTATTGGTGATGCTCTAATTGTAACCGATGTACAAGGCAAAATTACACGAATGAATCCTGTTGCTCAAAAGTTAACAGGATGGAATTTCAAAGAAGCCAAAGGTCAATCTCTTGAAGGCGTTTTCAAAATCATCAATTCTAAAACAAGAGAAACAGTGGAAGATCCGGTTAAAAAGGTTCTTAACAGTGGTCAAATTATTGGCTTAGCAAATCATACCGTACTAATCTCTAAAGACGGTAGAGAAAACCAAATAGCTGATTCTGGGGCACCAATTAAAGATGAGACAGGAAATATCTCAGGAGTTGTCCTTGTATTCAGAGATGTTACAGAAGAATATCGAATGCAAACCTCTCTGGAAGAAAGTGAAGCAAAATATAGATCCTTAATTGAGAATTCAAATGATGCCATATTCTTATTATATGAAAACCACTTTGAATTAATCAATAAACGGTTTGAAGAAATTATGGGTTACACTTCCCTAGAAATGGAAAAGGTTAACCTCCACGATCTGATTGCTCCTGAGAGCCTTGAAATGATGAACATCAGATTTCAAGAAAATGATAAGAGTAAACTTGCTCCAAAATTTGAATTTATTTGCAGATCAAAATCTGGAAAAAAGATACCAATTGAAGTATCGGCCAGCTTTATACCTTATAAGGATGGCATTGCCAATCAAGGTATTATTCGTGATATTTCTCAGAATAAGAAACACGAAAATGAACTAATTAAAGCCAAAGAAATTGCTGAAGAAAGCGATAGGCTCAAGTCTGTATTTTTAGCAACTATGTCTCATGAGCTTAGAACACCTTTAAATGCCGTGATTGGGTTTTCTGATTTGATACAGTCAGATTTACCATTGGAAGATATTCTACATTTTAGCAAAATTATTAACATGAGTGGGAAACACCTACTTGGCGTTATTGAAGACGTGTTTGACATTTCATTAATTGAAACTGGAGACATTAAGATTGAAAATGAACCTCTTAGCATAACGACACTATTAAATGAAGTTCATGAGTTTATAAAAAATGAACAGATATTACAGAATAAAGAACATGTAGATCTTATTCTAAATAATTCCCTGGAAAATCAAGACACCATTCTTTTTTCAGATCAAAAAAGGATCAAACAGAATCTTATTAATCTGCTTAAAAATGCACTGAAATTTACGAAAGAGGGTCGTATCACATTTGGGTGTAACTTACATAAAGACAACCAACAAAAATTCATTCAATTTTTTGTGAAAGATACAGGCATTGGAATTCCTCAAAACATGCAACAGCTAATATTTGAAGTTTTCCGTCAGGCTGATGACTCACATACGCGGATTTACGGTGGTTCTGGTCTTGGCTTAACCATTTGCAAAAAATTAACCAATTTAATGGGAGGTGACATCTTGGTGGAGTCAAAAGAAGGTGAAGGCGCCAATTTTTATTTTACAATCCCATTTTCAGATAATACTAATGCCTATTGGGACTCAACAAGCATTGCTCCTGTCTTAAACTTTAACAACAAAACGGTTCTTATTGCTGAAGATGATGAAACTTCTTTTTCATTTCTTGAAGCACTTCTTAACACTAAAGGCATGAAATGCGTTAGAGCAAATAATGGAGAGGAAGCAGTTGAATATTGTCAAGGAAATAATAAAATTGATTTACTTCTCATGGATATTAATATGCCTAAGATGAATGGTTATATTGCTACTGAGAAAATCAAAAAAATTCGCCCTGAGATTCCAATTATCGCTCAAACAGCCTTTGCTATTGAAGGCGATAAAGAGAAAATATTAGCTGCTGGATGTGACTACTATATCTCTAAACCAATTAATAGGGATGATTTATTTGACAAGATACTTTTAAGCTTTGAAAGTGATCAATCCAAAACAGAAGCCTATCCTTGAATGTAGAATCATTACAAATATCATATTAAGGGCTATTTCTATTTTTTTTTATTAGTTTTGGTGCCGTATGTTACAATAAGATAGTCAATAGAATATTTGGCTTTTGTATTGTATATATATGGATCATATATAATCCGATCATTCTACTCTACAACCAAAATCCCATTTTCAGATCTCATCTGCCTTCCTGCGGATGATTACTGAGTACCGTTTAAAGTCATCGATTAAAATCATTCCTCATCAGGAAGAATTTTACTGGTTACAATCTGAACATATTAAAATCTAATTATACTTAAACTCGCTATGGGAATTAAAAATCGTCTCGTACTAATGAACTTCCTTCAGTTTTTTATCTGGGGAGCTTGGTTGATAACAATTGCGAACTATTGGTTTGGTAACAAAGGCTGGTCGCCACAAGAATTCGGAGCTGTTTTCTCAACATTGGGGATCTCCTCATTATTTATGCCGACTCTTACCGGAATTATAGCCGACAGATGGATTAATGCTGAAAAACTTTATGGAATACTTCATCTTCTGGGAGGTCTCGCCTTATTGTATCTGCCTCAGGTAGACAACTCAACAATGTTTATTAGTGTTATCCTGATTGCTATGATTTGTTATATGCCAACAATTGCATTAATGAACTCCATATCTTACACTATTCTAAAAAATAATAGCTACGATGTGATCAAGGTATTCCCTCCCATTCGGGTTTGGGGAACCATAGGATTCATTGCAGCAATGTGGCTAACTAACTTAACGGGTTCAAAAGCATCAGCGAACCAGTTTTATATCGCAGCAGCAGCATCATTCATTTTGGCAGCCTATTCATTTACGATGCCACAATGCAAGCCTCAAAATAAAGGGTCAAAAGGTGCGCCACTTATCGAAACTCTAGGTTTGAACGCATTTAAATTGTTCAAAAACTATAAGATGGCTCTATTCTTCATTTTCTCTATGTTTCTTGGAGCCGCTTTGCAGCTAACTAATATGTATGGTGACAGATTC
>NZ_JBFFKR010000024.1:0-26819 GCF_041555295.1 Ancylomarina sp.
CCCTCGGCATCAGAACCGGTGATAAGTGGTGTGTGCATGTAGAAGAATCCCTTCTTGTTGAAAAACTCGTGCACAGCAAAAGCCATGGCATGACGAATACGAAATACTGCTGAAAAGGTATTGGTACGGAAACGTAAATGAGCCTTTTCTCTTAAAAACTCCATAGAGTGTTTTTTGGGCTGCAATGGGTATTTTTCAGGATCGGCTACACCTAAAACTTCAATTTCAGTTGCTTCTAGTTCGACAGATTGTCCACTCCCTTTTGATTCGATTAACTTACCGTTAACCGAAATAGCAGCACCCGTTGTAATCTTCTTCAACAAGTCCTCATTAAAATTAGGAACATCAACAACGATCTGAATATTATTAATAGTAGAACCGTCATTTAAAGCAACAAAATTAATTTGCTTATTACCACGCTTGGTTCTTACCCATCCTTTAACATTTACTTCACTGCCGTACTCTTTCGAGAGTAACAGATCTTTGATCTTAATTCTTTTCTGTTCCATCTTTTATTCTGACTTAATGAGATTATACGCATCGGCTTAAATAAGAAAACCGATAACAAGGCTACAAAAATATAAAAATGCATTCAATTAAGCTTAGTTACATAGAATTAAATCATAAAAAGCTTTGAGTAGACGTGATTTACCCAAGGCAAATTGCAGATATAAACAAGGAAGGTAAAATATGCTTAAAAAGTTAAACGAGATATGTTTTAAAAGAAAACAACAAAGTACAGTTGTTTTTCGAACATCAAGTAAACATGCACTGGTAATCAGATCAAAATAATAAAATAGAATTAATAAATGTTAAATGACAAAAATCATAATATTTACCAAAACATTATTATTATATTTATTATTGATAAAAAAAAGCGGTGCAGTCTCTTGCTCATACTTTTCGACGGTGGAACTTAAGACTGCACGCTTATTGTTGAACGTTAAATATAGTAATAAAATGACTTTACCATTTATTCTTAGAAAAAATCACCTGACTGAGCGCGATGATGATTACTCTGCTCAACCCCTTGCCTTTGATACTTTGGATATGGACACCCTTATCCAGAAGTCAGTAAAACGACACAGTTCTTTAAATGTGGCTGACTCAACAATTGCTATCAGAGCTTTTCAGGAGCAAGTTTACGAAGAGCTATTGGCCGGTAACAACATTATTACACCTATGTGTAATATCCGATTGAGTATATCAGGTGTATTCGATGGGGATAATATGGAGTTTAATCCAGAGAAACACAAGGTGAATTTAAACTTTAATGCCGGAATCGACTTCAAAGGTTTACCTAATGAAATTAAGCTCAAGAAAATGGCGACTGCCGATGTGCTACCAGAACTTGAATATTTTGAAGATTCGGATAGCCATACCCGTAACGAGACCATTACGCCTGGTAAAGCTGCCATAATTAAAGGGGCTCGTATTAAAATTAATCAGGAAAGTGCAGAGGAAGGCATCTTCTTTATTGCTGAAGACAATAATGAAACTAAGGTAGAGACCTACCTAAGAAACATGCCATCGGAACTAATATTCTCGACTCCCGAAACCTTAGCAGCTGGTAAATATCATGTTGAAGTTCGTAGTAAACTCGAGGGGAAAACCTTACGTATTGGTGAACTTGAATATGCACTCACCGTAAATTAAGCTTTCCTACACAAAACAAAAAGGCTCTGCTGATCTATCAACAGAGCTTTTTTTGTGCTTTAAATTTTTAACTACTTTCCTTTCAAAAAATACACCTAAGTATTTTCCGATTTTGCACTAGTGTACTTTCGAACAAGACACCTAAGTACTTTCCACTTTTACACTAGTGTATTTTTTAATCTCCCTTAATTCTTTTTAGATATTCCAGATCAATCGCGTCCTAAACGATTATTCATTAATATATAATGCTGTGAATAATAACTATTTTTTTCAATATTAATGTCGTTGTTCTTTTATACTGATATGATGCTGTTTAAACCTTTTTGTACAAAATATCATCTGCCATTTTATCATTTAATAACAAGATTAGTATCTTTAGAAACTTAGAATAACACATTAAACCTATGATTAAAAACAAGTTAATTCATTCCATTAAGGAAAGTATTCAAAATAACTGGGAGTCTCCAGCCTTTACCAACTACCAAAAAGATAGTCTGAGTTTTAAAGAAGTCGCTCAACATATCCAATGGCTTCATATTCTCTATAAGGAGATGGGTATAAAAAAAGGAGATAAAATTGCGCTTATTGGACGTAACCTAAACAACTGGGCAGTTACTTATCTGGCCACAGTTACTTATGGTGCTACCATTGTTCCAATTCTCCCAGATTTTAACTCAGGAGATATTCATCACATCATCAACCATTCTGAAGCATCTTTACTTTTTACAACAGAGAATATTTTCAATAAAATTGATGATTCTAAGATTAAAAAGGTAAAAGGAATTCTCTCTTTAAACGATTTTTCTCTACTCTGTACTTCTTGTGATAAACTAGAGAAAACTGTGAAAATTGCCCATGAAAAAGCAAACAAAAAAACTTTAGATAAGGATCAATTAGAATATGCCGATCCTAAAGAAAGTGAAATTGCTGTTCTATCCTACACATCAGGAACATCAGGTTTTTCGAAAGGCGTTATGCTAAATTATAGAAGCTTACACTCTAATGTACAAATTGCTTTCGATCATATCGATTTGAGACCACAAGATAAGGTTGTTTCATTCTTACCATTGGCACACGTATTTGGTTGTATGTTTGAATTCCTTTCTGAGTTTTGTTGTGGGTGTCATGTGGTTTTTCTATCACGCGTTCCAACTCCACAGCTTATAACCAAAGCTTTTCAGGAAGTTCAACCTCGCCTTATTTGCCTGGTTCCATTAATCATGGAGAAAATATATAAGAAACGTATTTTACCTGCTTTAGAAAGTCGTCGTGTAAAGTTGATGCTTAAAATTCCTATACTGGAAAAGAAGGTTTATAAAAAAATTAGAAATTCCCTAATCGAAACCTTTGGCGGCCAATTTATCGAAGTTATTATTGGTGGAGCTGCCTTAAGTAAAGAAGTTGAAGATTTTCTTAAAAAGATAGATTTTCCATTTACCATTGGCTACGGAATGACAGAATGTGGTCCATTGATTAGTTATAGTCCTAGTGGTAAATTCCGTCCTCATTCTTGTGGTCACGTAGTCGATAGAATGCAAGTGCGAATAGATTCAAAAGACCCCTTAAGTATCGTTGGTGAAATACAAGTTAAGGGCGATAATGTGATGACAGGTTATTACAAAAATACAGAAGCCACAGCCGAGGCTTTAACAAAAGATGGCTGGTTAAAAACAGGCGATTTAGGTATCATTGATCAAGATGATGTAATCTATATCAAAGGCAGAAGCAAAAACATGCTTTTGAGTCCATCGGGGCAAAATATCTATCCTGAAGAAATAGAATCGAGATTAAATAATTTACCTTTTATACAAGAGTCAATTATCACCGACGATAAGAATCACAAATTAATTGCTCTGGTTTATCCAGATTATGAAGTTTGCGATGCAGAGGGTTTAACTAAAGAAGAAATTCAGGAAGCTTTCGAATCGGATAGAAAAATTTTGAATAAGGATCTTCCAGCTTATATGAATGTATCAAGGATAGTTCTTTTTCCTGAGGAGTTTGAAAAAACACCAAAACGAAATATTAAGAGATTTCTTTATACCGAGATGTATCATTAGAAGCTAAATTCAAAATGAATTTTTAAGCAGCTACATATAAAGTGTAGCTGCTTTTTTTTGCCTTAAAAAGGGCTAAATATAAAACCTAAAAATGCATTGAAATATTAAAAAAACTAAAGATAAATGCAACCTTTTTATTTAAAACAAGTATAAGTACGCATAATCCTTATTAGAATTATATCCTGGAATATGGTTAGTATTAAAGTTAGTAGAGAACATTGAGTATCGTTTTATTTTTTCATGCAATAGAGTACATATGATTCTAATAAGCAATTATTTACAACAGTTTTTGAAGAAATCAACAGTTTTGTTCACATTTAGTTAACATACTGTTGATTTTTTCTTGTTAAATATTTGAAACAATTCTTTGGATATTTGATTAAGCATTTGGTATGAAAAAAATATTCCAACTAACCAATTTTACTTTTAAGTAATGAAATTGGATCTTCCAACAGTTTATCAACAGTCTGTTAATAATAAATCAATAAGTTCTTTTTATAAAAACACGTTATCAACAGATTGTTTATAACACCCATAAAACTCTCTAAAACAAAAGCCCTATATTAACATCCTATGTTAATAGCCTGTTATTAGACTTATTTGCTCCTAAAATCCTATAAAAGATGTTTTCAATTACCAACATTATCAACAGGACATTATAATCATCATATATTTTAGAGAAATTAAAAGAAAAGATAATAATATAATAAGTGTTGATAAAGGGATAAGAATGGTGGATAAGGTTAAATTTGAAAAAAGAGGGTTTTCTCCAAATTGAAAATATAATAACCTAAAAAAAGCTTTCTAAAAATCAGTTACATTTGAGTCGAAACTAAATTGATAAATTTAGTATCTTGCATTCTACTATTCTAAACTGAACAAAAGAATGAGCTGGGAAAATAGAAACTTTAGATTACTATTGGTGGAAGACAACAAACTGAATCAAATTGTTGTGAAGTTTAGTTTAAAACGATTTGGTTATGAAATTGTAACTGCCAACAATGGTATTGAAGCTATAGAGGAATTTAACCAAGGCGAATTTGATTTTATTCTGATGGATGTGATGATGCCTGAGATGGATGGTTTAGAAGCAACCAAACACATACGAGGACTTGAAAATGGCAGCAATATTCCAATTATTGCCCTTACTGCTGATGTGATTACTGCAACGGCGAATAAATGCAAAGATTGTGGTATGAGTGCTCATATGTCAAAACCTTTCGATGTAGAGAAACTTTTTGAGATCCTGGAAAGTTTAAATCTATAAATGAATATCACTGATAATTTTTATCTCATTTGTGATTTTATATCAAACAAATGAGACTATTTTTGTGCTTTGCAATATACAGTTTGCTAGTTATTTTAAACTGCTTTTATATAACATTTAGGAAATGGATGATAAGCTCGACATAAGAAATCAAGACATTAAGGATAAGGAGATTGATGTTGATCAACAATTAAGACCCTTACGTTTTGAAGACTTTAGTGGACAACAAAAAATTGTTGAAAATCTTGACATTTTTGTGAAAGCAGCTAAAATGCGTGGAGAAGCTTTAGATCATGTTTTACTTCACGGACCTCCGGGTTTAGGTAAAACAACTCTATCGAATATTCTTGCAAATGAATTGGGAGTTGGCATTAAAATCACATCAGGCCCTGTTTTAGACAAACCTGGAGATTTGGCAGGACTCTTAACCAATCTCGATGAGAACGATGTTCTTTTCATCGACGAGATACACCGTTTAAGCCCCATAGTCGAAGAATATTTGTATTCTGCCATGGAAGACTTCAGAATAGATATTGTGATTGATAAAGGGCCTGCTGCGCGTTCAATTCAATTGGAATTAAATCCATTTACTTTAATTGGTGCTACTACCCGTTCTGGCTTATTAACCTCACCTCTTCGTGCTCGTTTTGGTATCAACTCACACTTAGAGTATTACGATATGTCTATCCTGACCAAAATCGTAAAACGATCAGCTAAAATCCTTAATATTGAAATTACACACGAGGCTGCTGGAGAAATTGCTTCTCGAAGTAGAGGCACACCTCGAATTGTAAATGCATTACTTCGTCGTGTACGCGATTTTGCACAAGTAAAAGGAAATGGATCTATCGATATAGAAATTACTCGCTATTCACTAGAAGCCTTAAATATTGATAAGCATGGATTGGATGAAATGGATAATCGTATTTTAACAACCATTATCGACAAATTTAAAGGTGGACCAGTAGGGATTTCGACTATCGCAACTGCTGTAAGCGAAGACAGTGGTACCATTGAGGAAGTTTATGAACCTTTTTTAATTAAAGAAGGTTTCATTAAACGCACCCCTCGTGGAAGAGAAGTGACAGAACTTGCTTATACGCACTTAGGTAAAAGTCGATTCGATGAACCTAATACTCTTTTTTAAATCACACATTAAATTACATAATAAAAAATAAATTGATGTCAAAAATACGCTCAATTCTTTATTCTTTGGCAACTATATTAATTATTGTAGGTGCTCTTTTTATTTTACAAGATGATGCTTACGGGATCATCTTTCTTGGTTTGGGATTGGTTTTAAATATCGTTTATAGAGCGATAAATTTAGATCTTAAAAAAATCGCATACTTCCATTGGTTAGAACTTCTTAAGCTTGGTAATATGATCTTTATGGCTGCAGCTTGCTTGAGTTTTGTTTTTGAATCAGAGCAAAAATTTAATCTTTTAATACTTTCAATTGTTTTAGATTTATTGCTTAATATGAAAGAGATTTCCTTTAAAAAGAAAGCTTAATTATTTGGGGTATTTTCTGCGTTATAGAATGAATAACCATTGAAATATAAATGGGAGTGTAGTCAGTTTATTTGATTATGACTCTCATTTTTTTTTACTAATTATTGTGAGTCTTTTTTTTCTGAAATTCTTAAATAATACCTTCAATCATTTTTAATAAATAAGCATTAACTTAGAAAGTGTTATTTTTTTATCAAACTTAAGGGTAGTTAAAATAATTTAATCTTAACCATTACTTAATATAACAAACGCAAATACTCGTTTATTAATTTGAATATTTGTACAAGAAAAAAACATTAACATTATCTTTATTTTATATTGATGTAAATCTGATTTTAGACTTATTTATGCAAATTATATCTTCCAAGAAAGTCAATTTTTTAATAACATTTTCCAGTGTAATTATCATTCTGATTGAATTTTTACTTTACACATATATCGAAGATAAAGCTTTGGTACTCTTCACAAGTTTAGTTTTTTTAAGCAGTTTTATGTTTATCATGTCTCGCTATTTAATTAGACGATTTTTATACTCTAAAATCCGAATGCTTTATAAAACGATTCATGACACCCAATTTGTTGACAAAGAGCTTATTGATAAAATAAAAACGATTGATATTCTTAAAGAAGCTGAAAAAGGAGTCAGAGAGTGGAGTGAAGGACGTGGTTCATTACTCATGCAAATGAAACGCCAGGAAGAATACCGAAAAGAGTTTATTGGAAATGTATCTCATGAATTGAAAACACCCATTTTTAATATTCAAGGTTATATTTTAACGCTACTTGATGGTGGTTTGGAAGATAAAAATATCAATAGATTATATCTTGAAAGGACCGAGAAGAGTATTAATAGAATGATTGGGATTGTTAAAGATCTGGAATCTATCTCGAAACTTGAATATGGAGAGTTAAAATTAATAATAGAGCGCTTTAATATTATTGACTCGATAAATGAGGTTGTGGAGATGCAAGAAATGCGTGCACAAAAGCATAAAATTAAAGTTGTATTTCCTCAGGCAAATTCTATTCCCAAATATGTAAATGCAGATAAAAAGGAAATTTTTCAGGCCATGGTTAATCTTGTTGTAAATTCAATAAAATATGGCAGACAAGGTGGTAAAACACATATTGAAGTGATGGAGATGGGCGATAAATATTTGATTGAAGTCAGAGATAATGGAATAGGAATAGAGCAAGATAATTTGCCTAGAATATTTGAACGTTTTTATAGAGTAGATAAAAGTCGATCGAGAAATATGGGGGGATCAGGATTAGGTTTGGCTATTGTCAAACATATTATTGATGCTCATGAACAAAGTATTAATGTAAGTAGTACTTACGGAAAGGGAACTAGTTTTACTTTCACACTCGATAAAGCAATAAACACTTAGCATATAAAATATTTGATATGGAAAATAGTGACTACAAAATTTTACTTGTCGATGACGAATCTGACATTTTAGAATTCTTAAGTTATAATATTAAGAAGGAGGGGTTTCAGGTTGAAACAGCTAATAATGGGATTGAAGGTATAGAAGTTGCGAAAAAATTTCAACCCCATCTTATTATTTTAGATGTGATGATGCCCGAAATGGATGGGATTGAAACTTGCGATAAATTGAGAGAAATGCCTGAATTTTCAGATGTTCTAATCACATTTTTAACAGCGAGAAGTGAAGATTATTCTCAAATTGCTGGTTTCGATGCTGGAGCAGATGACTATATTAGCAAACCTATCAAACCGAAAGTTTTAATTTCTCGAGTTAAAGCCATGCTGAAACGTGCTAATCGATCCAATAGTACTGCAAATAATATAGAAAATACCTTAAAGCAAATTGGACCTATTGCAATTGATAAGGAACGCTATTTGGTTATAAAAGGTGAAGAACAATTTTCTTTACCTCGAAAAGAATTTGAATTGTTGTGTTTATTATCATCTCGTCCACAAAGAGTTTTTACCCGAGAGGAAATTTATAATGGTGTTTGGGGAGAAAATATAATTGTTGGTGATCGAACAATTGATGTTCATATTCGAAAATTAAGAGAAAAATTAGGTGATAATTTGATAAAAACGATAAAAGGTGTCGGCTATAAATTTGTAGATAACGAGTAGATATTCCTGATTAAATGATTTAAAAGCTTAATTTATACAAAGATTAAAAATAAATTAAGCCTTTTTCATGCAATAAAGTTAATTTAGGCTTGTGCCAGACAAGCAATACTAACTTTAATTTGATTCGTTTCTAATAATCTTTGAGCGCATGCTTCGAGAGTTGCACCCGTTGTGACCACATCATCCACCAATAAAACATGTTTATTTTTTATTTGTTCGGATGATTTTAAAGCAAACACATTTTTTACATTTAGCCATCTTTCAATTTTATCCTTTTTAGTTTGCGATTCTGAATGGATGTTTCTTACGAGAACATCAACAAGTAATTTAGTATTCATGACTTCTGCCATGCCTTTTGCAATCATTTCAGATTGGTTATAGGTTCTGGCTTTTTTCTTTTTTGGATGGAGTGGGACGGGGATGATGAAATCAATATCCCTGTACTCATCTGAATTCATTAAGGTATTTCCAAAATGCCTACCTAGTTCAATACCTATTTCAGCTTGTCTATTGTATTTTAGTTTATGTATGAGTTTTTGGTATCTACTACCTTTATTAAAAGTGAAAAATGCAGTGGCATTATCAATTTTAACACGACCTATGAAAATTTCAGAAATGGGATTTTCTTTCTGAAAATGGAAGTTTGTTTTAGGCAATTGGAAGAGACAAGACGTACAAATTACCTTTTCACCTTTAAATAAGTAATTACCACAAGCTGCACAGTTTAGTGGGAAAAATAGATTTAAAAAATCCCACCAAGTACTTGTTATATAATACCTATATGCATTCCAATTTTTATAACGTGTTTTAAGAGGCATGTGAAATAGGTTTTAAGCCCTCTATGTAGTTAAAAGGCTTATTATCAGCTATAATTTAAAAATTTAATCCTAAATAAAAAAATAGTTTTGATAGTAGTCGTTTGATCAACTTTGTCTTAGTATTTATTTAATTATTATATTATTAAATTATAAGAATGAGTTTGTATTTTAATAAATTGGAAAGAGGCTTAATATCATTTTCTTCAAAATTGTCTATTTCAACTAATCTTGATAGCTTTGTTTGATCTTAAATCTTAATCAGAATTAATAGAATTGGTGGCTAAGTCGGAATTAAATAAAGAAAATGAATCCAGCACAAATATGAGTGCTTGGGAGGAATTGAAGGACTACTTAAATCGTAATCGTTACGGATTAATGGGAACTTTGGCTTTTCATATGGTCTTATTTATTCTTTTGTTATTGTTTAAGCTCAATTCACCCATGCGTTTTGTTGAAACTGAAATTATCTTAGCCATTCCTGATGATATTGTGGAACAAATAGAACAGGAAAATAAAAGAGTTGAGGAAGATAAAGTTGAGAAACAAAAAGAGAATATATCCAGCAGTGTTGATGAAATGCTAAAGTCAATAGCAGTCAACCAAGATTTAAAAACTGTGAATAGGAAAGAACGAACAGCTCAGGATATTGATAAAATGATTGATGATATCAAGCAAGAGTTAGATGGTTATGAATCCAATGAATATGGTGCTAGCCAAAAAGATATCGAAGCGTTTAAGCGTGATAGCTCTCAATTAGCTAAAGAACGGAAAGAGCAATTGAAATTAGATTCGCTAAAAAACATGGAGTATAGTGGGCCGAGTAGTGTTTTTTATAGCTTGAAAGGTCGACATAAATTAATCTTACCAATTCCTGTTTTTAAATGTGAAAATTCAGGTCGAGTTCGTGTTGAAATCACAGTGAGTCGCCAAGGTAAGGTGATAAAAGCAAAAGTAGTTCAGAAGGAATCCGATACGACTGACGAAAATTTATATGAAGCAGCTTTAGATGCTGCATACCGATCTCGTTTTAATGCTGACAATAAGAGTCCGATTAAACAAATAGGAAGCATTACTTTTAATTTTATTAGACAATAATTTAGATCCAAAACTTAGTGATAATCACTTGTTTGTCAATTCTTATAGTTTGTTTATGGCAGAATTCAATTTGTTCGTAATAATGATTCATCTATTCAATTAATGGAGAATTTATAATAAATGATTAAATTCGGAATTCATAATCAAAATCAAATAGCATAAAATATGGCTTTATTCCTTTCATCAAAACTTCGAAAAGCAGCTGATACTTCATTAATAGAAGATAGAAAAACTCAGCTTTTTAACGATCACGAAGAATTTATTGCTTTTGAACAATCTGAGGAATTACAAAATTATATAGAGCTCGAAAGAGAAATAAACTCTGAAGATTATAAGCAAAATAAAAAGCAAATTGAATCTAAATCATTCAAAGGAAGTGAGCTTGAAAGGAAAGAAAAAGAGCTGAAAAGTCTTATAAAATCAAAACGCTATAGAGTTTATTCATCTGTTCACGAAGGAACTGAACTTTCTAAGTTTGAAAAAATGAAGGAGTCAGAAGACCTCGTGAAATATATGGAATTGCAAGCTGAAGTTAATTCAGGAAAACTGACTAAAAAGGAAGATAAAGAAACTTGGTTACTATATAAGAAACTTAAAAAATCTTCAGAGATAAGAACCTATTTTAAGTTTAAGAACTCAAATAAGCATGATATTTATTTTGAGGTTTTGGCTTCAAATTTATTACAAGAGATTGAAGATTTAAAAGCTGAGTTAGCTTCAAAAGAATTTATATCTGAAAAGGAATTCTTATTGGATAAAAAGCGATTCGAAAAAACAGAGGCTTTTAATAGATTGATTACTTATAAAGAACTAAATGAATCGGAATCATTTAAAAAATATTTTCAATTCCAAAAAAAGAACGATTTTCACCTTGTTCGGGAATGGGAGTTAACCTTCTCTGAAAATTTCGAGAATTCAGAACTGGACAAGGAAAAGTGGATGACTCGATATTATTGGGGCGATGTATTGATGAATGATGATTACGCACTTCCAACAGATGCTCATATTTTTTCAGAAAAAAATATTAAAATATCAGATTCTGTTGCTCGACTTGAAACTCGTAAAGAAACTGCTCAAGGTAAAGTTTGGGATGCCAAAATTGGTTTTGTTCCCAGAGAATTTGATTATACTTCAGCCTTGATTAGTACGGGAAAATCTTTCAGACAAAAATATGGTTTGTTTGAGGCCAAAATTAAAGTGAGTGATATAAAAAATGTGATGCATGCATTTTGGATGCTTTCCGATACAAGCTTGCCACATATTGATATTGCCAGAACCAGCAGCTGTGGGAAATTATTTACAGGGCATATTACAGGAAGTGAAGAGAAACCTTTGGTTAACAAAGCAAAAATAAAAGGCCTTGATTGGACCAATGATTTTTTTATTTATTCTTTGGAATGGGCACCCAATAAATTGGTTTGGAAGATTAACGATGTGGTTGTTTATACCCAAACTGAGAATATACCTCACGAACCCATGTATCTAATTTTAAGTTCAGGAGTTTCAAATCCAAATTCAGATGTGAATGCTGTTATGGAAATTGATTGGGTTAAATGTTATCAGAAGTGTTAATATTAGATTCACGAATCTATTAGAATATAAAATGCCCCAAGCTCGTTTGAGTTTGGGGCATTTCTTTTACTAATTATATAGTCTTATTTTTTTCTCTTTTCAGCAAGTCGATAAAGTCTGTGCTCAACTTGAGTTGATATTCTAAACATCACAGGTGCAATAATCAATGTAAGGAAAGTGGCAACGGTTAAACCGAAAATCACTGTCCAGGACATTGGTCCCCAAAATGCAGTACTATCACTCCCAAAGGATAGCTGTGGATCGAATTCACTAAAAAGCGTTAAGAAATTAAAATTCATACCTATTGCCAATGGTAATAAGCCCAATACAGTTGTAATAGCTGTAAGTAAAACTGGACGTAAACGTGTTTTTCCTGCTTGAGCAATACAATCAATTTCTTGCTGTGGTGTCAGATATTTTCTACCCTCTAAGTCAGTATTCGCTTTTTTCTCTTTTCTAAGCAGATCGATATAATCGACCAGAACAATACCATTGTTGACCACAATACCTGCTAGAGATATGATACCAATACCTGTCATTAAAATAACGAATGGCATTTGGAAAGTACCTAAACCAAGGAATACACCAATAGTACTAAAAAGAACGGTAATCATGATGATTAAAGGCTTAATAGCTGAGTTAAATTGAGTTACTAAAATTAATGTAATCAAAGCTAAAGCAATCATAAGAGCTTCGGCTAAGAAAGCTGATGTCTCATCTTGTTCTTCTTGCTCACCAGTCAACTTAAAATCATATGACTTTGGCATATTATAATCAGCCATTAATTCTCTAATACGAGTATTAATAACATTGGCATTATAGCCTTCAACAACATTTGAATAAATAGTTACAACACGTTTGTTTTCTATACGGTTGATACGCTCGTATGTTGAGCCATACTTATATGAAGCTACCGATGAAATAGGAATCTGAATAAATTTATTATTCACAGGACTCATCAGAGAAATTTTTTGATTCATTAGAGCTGGAACATCGTAGCGATATTTATCGCTTAAACGCAGCATGATATCAAACTCATCCTCACCATCCTTAAATTTAGAAACCTCTAAACCATATAGTGAATTACGAAGTGCACTTGCAACTTGACTGGTAGATAAACCAAATCGACGAACCTTGTCTCTATCGATATTGATCAACATTTCAGGTTTTCCTTGATCCAAATCTAATTTTAACTCTTCAATACCTGGAATTTTATCAGCATCAAGCATTTGTTTGATGTTATTTGAAATAGTTAATAACTCTTCAAAATCATCACCAGAAACTTCTAAGTTAATAGGATTTCCAACTGGAGGTCCATTATCATCTTTTTCAACAAATATCTTCGCACCTACAAACCCGTTAAGATTTTTAGATATGAGTTTCATAATTTCAGAAGTACTATGTCCTTTTCTATCTTTAAATTCAACAAAAGAAACAGTCGTTAAAGATTTATTTGCAGCACGACTTGATTCGAACATACCACCTTTACCTGATCCAACATTGGTTGCTATAGAACGGATTATATCCTGATAGGGTTCAAGTGTCTTCTTAACAATTTTTTCTACTCTTTCAGATATCTCATCTGTTTTATGAATATCGGTTCCCAAAGGCAATTCCATAGTCACATATACTGATTTTGGATCATTATCTGGAAAGAATACAACTGTTGGGTTACTTCCAAAATAAAAGGAAATAGAACCAATCGTTAATATAAATGTTGCGGCGAAGAAAAGAAGAGGGCGATAACCTCTAAGAGCAAATCGTAAACTTTTTTCATAAACATTCTCAAGAGTTACCAACATTTTTAATTGGAACCAACGTGCAAAAGGTCTTAATGCTAATAAATTAAAGAGCATGATAAGTGCTATACAAGCTAAAATATTGGCAACGAAATAACTTGTTGCAATATAGAAAGGTATTGAAATCGCGATAATAATAGAAATAATTGTAATAACCCTTTTGTATTTCAGTTTTGCTTTGATGTTATCTATCTTAACAAAAGTTGCTGTAAAGACAGGATTCAGAATTAAGGCAACAAATAGAGATGATGTCAAAACAATAATCAACGTAATAGGCAGATATTTCATAAACTCACCCATAATGCCACCCCACATCAATAGAGGGAAAAAGGCTGCAACAGTTGTTGCTGTTGATGATATTATGGGACCTGCAATCTCACTCACCCCTTTTTTAGTTGCTTCGAGAGGAGAGAGGCCTTCCTCGTGGAGTCGATAAACATTCTCGACGACGACAATGGCATTATCAACCAACATACCTAAGGCCAGAATCAGAGAAAAAAGGATCATCTGATTAATGGTATATCCCATTTGATTTAGAACAATCATTGAGATAAACATTGACATAGGAATAGCTAAACCAGAGAATAAGGCATTTCTTAATCCCATAAATAAATACAGAATAAGAACAACCAAAATCATACCCATGATAATAGAATTCTCCAAATCGCTAATCATTCCACGTACATCTTCCGAAGTATCGTTCGTAACAGTTACGGTTAAGCCCTCTGGTAAAAAACCACTTTCTTTAAGTTCAGCAATAATCTTATAAATCTGATCGGTAGCTGCCAGAAGATTTTCTCCAGATTTCTTACTCAGGGATAGAGAGACAACAGGGTTGTTATTTAAACGGGAAATTGAAGAAAGTTCTTCATATCCATCAATAACTTCGGCTACATCTTTAAGGTAGACAACTTTATTATTTGTGACTTTTACAATGGTGTTTTGAATCTGTTCCATTGACGTATAGTCAGCTGAAGTACGAATACTTCTACGTGTATTATCTGTAATTAAAGTACCAGCACTCATGGTCACATTTTCGTCACCTATAGCTGTTTCTATATCTTCAAAAGCAATACCATTGGCTTCCATCTTGTGCAAATCAGCGTTGATTTTAATTTCACGCTCATCAATACCCTTAATGTCTGCCTCTGAAACTTCAGCCAAAGATTCAAATTTATCTTGCAGCTCTTCAGCAAAATGCTTTAAATCATCTAAGCCGTAATCTCCAGATAAGTTAACATTTAGGATAGGGAAATCGGCCATATCAATATCCGCAACAACAGGATCGCTTGGCATATCATCTGGTAATTCGCTTAATGCTTTATCAACTTTATCTTTTGTGTCTTGTAAAGCTTGTTTAACTTCAATATCTGTATTGAACTCTACTATAATTAAACTCAGATCTTCGAACGAAGCAGAGGATAATTTCTTGACATTTTTTAGAGATTTTAATTCCTTCTCAATTGGTCTTGTCACCAGGTTTTCGATATCGACAGGTGAGTTACCTGGATATGGTGTAGAAATTGAAATATTTGGAATAACTACTTCAGGGAATAATTCCCTTGGCATACCCATGTATGAGAATAAACCATACAAACATAAAAGACCAGTTAGAATAAAAATGGAATTCTTGTTCTTTAGGGCTGCGAACGTAGGTTTAAACTGCCTTTGTTCAGGTTTGGCAGGTGTGTTTTTAGTATTATCGTTCATCTTTATATTATTGTGTATCGATAGGATCGGGATGAAATGCGAAAATTATTAGTACGGTAATTATTTAATATTAATAAGTGTACCGTTAACGACTTGTGAGAAACCTTCAGTAATAATCAAATCTCCTAATTTAAGTCCTGATTCAATCATAGAAAGGTTGTTGTAAGTTTTAGAAACACTTACGTAAACTTTTTTTGCCAACATTTTCTTATCCTTCTTTTCAGCAATATATAAGTAGCTCCCTTCAAAGTCTTTCTTAATAATAATAGAAGGAACAACTAAAGCCTCATTCTGAACAAAATCGCGAATTTTAATAATTGAGATAAGATTTGGTTTAATAATTTGACCAGGGTTTTTTAAATTCACACGAACTTTAAAGCTTCTATTGGCAGGATCGATAACATTAGATGTGCGATAAATAGGTGCTTCCGTCTGGTAATTAATAGCAGGAAAATCTAATTGAGCAGTTCCACCAGCTTTAATAGAATTCAGATAAGTTTCTGAAACATCACCTTCAACGTAAACACGATTGATATTTACCAATTGTGCTAGTGGGGTAGAAGGACCAGCCATTTCGCCTGTTCTCTGGTAAATTTCATCGATAATGCCATCAAAAGGAGCACGAACAATAGCTAAATCTTTTTGAGATTCAAGAGCACTTAGTTTACTTTTTAGAGATTCCAAATTTGATTTAATAGTTAAGAATTCTACTTCAGAACCAATTTTTTGATTCCATAAACGCTTTTGTCTGTCGAATAGAGTTTTGCTTAAAGCCAACTGAGTTTTCAATTCATCAATATCGTTTTGAAGTTTTGAAAAATTTAGCTGAGCAATCACATCTCCTTGCTTCACATGCTGTCCTTCTTTTACATCAATAGAAATGATATTCCCAGATGTTTCAGGTTGAATGGTAATATTTTTATCAGCTTCTACATTTCCTGTAATTTGAATGAAGTGTTCAAATTTTGAAGCATTCAATTTCTCTACGTTTACATTTAAAGCCATTTCTTTTTTAGCTCCCTTGTTAACTTCAGATTCAAGTTTCGAAATCTTTTCTTTCAAAACCTTCAGTTCAGTTCTGTATTCTTTTAGCTTTTCTGTTTTGTCTTTATTTTCGTCCGCATTTTTTGCAGAACATGCAAACAACAATGGAATAAGACCTGCTATAATAATTTTTTTCATCGTTTTGTATTTTAAAATCAGTTTTCAAAATTGTATATGGATGGATTCTGATTTTTTATAAGTGTAAATTGATTGTTAGATATTAAAGTTTGGAAACTTATAATTTCCCCAAGGCTTTATCGAATGCAACTTTTGAATTTAATAACTGAAGTGTTGAACCAATGTAAGCCGAATGAGAATTCAAATACTGTTGTTCGTTATTCGAAAGCTCGGTACTTGTGGCAACACCTTCGTTAAACTTCACTAGTGTTCTGTCGTAAATTCGTTTTGCAATTTCCAAACCTTCAAAGTCGTTTTCGTAATTATCTTTAGCATTCACCAATGAATTGTACGAAATACTCAAATCCTTTTTAAGACTTTGTTCTGTATTGTATTTAAGATCTTCAATTTTCTTATAATTGATTTTCTCTTGCTTAATCTTAGAACGACGATTAAAACCAGTGAAAATTGGCAGGCTCATTTTTAAACCAATCATAGATGATTTAAACCATGGCACATTGCTTTTATAAACATTAGAGGCATCAGTACTGGTATTTTTACCATAGCTGTAAAATGCTGAAATATTAGGCAGATAACCCGCTTGTTCATTTCTAATGATTAACTTTTGAGCTTTAAGCTGAGTGCTTACAATCCTATAGTCGATATGATTTTTAAGATCTAATTCGGTTGATTCTGTTTTAGAAATTAATAGTGGATTGATGAAAGCTTCTAAGTTGTTTTTGAGTTCAATCTCTTTTTCTATCTCATAACCCATGGAAAATTTCAGCATGATAAGTGCATTTGAAATCGCTCTTTTAGCATCTGACAATTGATTCTCAGAACGCTTAAGCATTAACATCACCTGATCAACATCTAACTCTTCACGAAAACCATTTTCGTAATAAGCTTTGGTTTCAAAATGGGTTTTCTTGGTGATAGTTACATTCTCTTCAATGGTTTTGTAATTTTCTCTAGCTATTAATACATTATAATAGGCTTGAGCTACAAGATCTTTAACTTCAATCTCAGATTTTATTTTTGTGTTTTGCGATAGTTGAACAAAAATTTTAGCAGCACCAAGACCTATGATATATGAACCATCAAAAATTTTCTGATCAACATTAATTGTAGCAGAACTCGCAAAGGTTTGCCCAAATTTAACGGGTGTGTATTCACCAGCCACACCTCCAAAAAATTCAGCAGGTAATAAGCTTACAGGAATATCTAAATTCTTCGAATAGTCTGCGCTAGCTTTAACTTGTGGTAAACCTGTCGAAATAGCCTCCCATACTTTTTTCTTGGCCACCTTTAAATCGTAATCGCTTCCCTTAACCATAAAGGAATTTTCTAAAGCATAGTTTTGGGCTTCCTGCAAACTAAATTTTATGAGATTCTCAGTTTGGGCTTTCAGGCTCCAACTTGAAAATACCAACAAAACGATGCTCGCAATTTGTAGGATATTCTTCATTTGTTGTTTCATTATTTTAGTGGTCAATTAATTTTGTTTTAATTTATTGAGGTATTCAATACCTTTTATGCTACAAATACCATGTAAATGGTATATCGTGAGTTCCTTATTTAATTCTTCACTCATTAATTCTTCTTTGCTGAAAACATCGTATTCTTCTTTCCACATATTTAAATAGAAACGAACCAATAAATTGGAAACGATATCAATATTCAATTCCTGTCGATAGAATCCTTCTTCAATCCCCTGTTTTATATTAAACCTCAATCCTTCACGAAAGAGTTTCATCTTACCATTTTTGAAATTACTCCACAGTTCCGGATGGTATTTTTTTAAATCGAATTCCAGGGAATGGTGAGGCTTTTTTATCATTTCGGAGATGAACTTATAAAACTTCCAGTATCGTTCAATGGCATTCAACCCTTCAAACTTTGGAGATTCAAAAGAGAATTTTGGGTGGGATAATTCCCATTTTAATGCCTGACCTATAAGATCTTGTTTGTTGGAATAATACTGATATAATGTTTTTTTAGAAATAGCGAGCTTTTTTGCAATATCATCCATAGAAATACTGCGAGTTCCACAGTCGAAAAACATTTCACAGGCATATTCCAATATTTTTTGTTTCTGGTTTTCCATTTTGCAAATATAGCGCATAAATAAACTCAGGAAACTATATCTGTGTTAAAAGTTTCCAGTGTTTTCATTAAACTATTTAATTCAATCTGTGAATAGTTATACTATACCTATTAGAATAAGTTCATTAGGACATGATAAATGTAGAAACTTTTTTGACGCTGTAAGTTTCCTTATAGGTAAAAGGAGGTTAATTATCGGTAAACTGATGGGAAAATTAGATGGTTATTTTGCTGTTAGCTTAATAGTGGGGGATCAGAAATTGGAACGTTAATTTGTAGTGAAGGATTCTACGTTAAACAACCTTTCTTTCCAAAGTGTAATACCGCCCCTTAGGGTATAAATCTTATGCGGATATTTTTCTGCGATTAACCAACTGGCTCTCTGACTCCGTTTCCCATATTTGCAATAAATTAAAATTGGGCGCAAAACTGGTGTGGTGTCCAGAATTGAAAAAAGTTTTTCAGATGTTTCTGCAAATACTGCACTGGCAATATGACCTTCAAGGTGATCAATTATTCTGCTGACATCGATTAAGAGATGATTATTGTCTTCTAAAATAAGGGATTGAAATTTTCTAGCACTTACTTTTTTAAATTCTATTTTTTGTCCTTGGACAGTGAAGGTCACAAGTACAATGAGGAAGCTTATAAGTAATATGCATTTCATGATATCATGGAATATTTATAGATTCTTTATTCTCAATTATTTATTCCTCTATGTAGAAGAAGTCTGACATCACATCGTTTGAAATAAAAACACCCTTGTCTGTAAGAATGATATGTTCGTTTTCTATTCTCACATCATCACTTTCAATAAATTTATCAGCTTTTTCCAAGCAATTTTTATAGTATTGCTCACCGAACTTATTCTTTACTACGTTTAAATCTAGCCCCCACATGGTTCTCAACGATGTTAAAACATAGTCATTAAATTTATCGTTGAAACTGAGTTCTTCATATTCTGAATACTCACCTCCCTTCTCAACAGCATTCATGTATTTCAGATTGTCGGATATATTCCATTCCCTTCTGTTTATATTATATGAATGTGCTGAAGGGCCTAGGCCTAAATACGTTTTTTGCTGCCAATAGCTACTATTGTGTTTCGATTCTAAGCCTGTTTTACTGAAGTTGGATATTTCGTAGTGTGAAAATCCATGCTTTTTTGCTTCAGAAATAAGGAGTTTATATTGAGCCAAGCTGACATCTTCGTCAACTTCCTTTATAATTCCTTTTTTCAGTTTGTGAGTAAATACAGTATTGGGATCATACATTAAATGGTACGATGAGATATGCTGTATATTCAATTCAAATACTTTTTTAAGATTCTCTTCCCATTTTTGAAAAGTCAAGCCGGGCACACCGTATATCTGATCGACAGAAATATTATTGAAACCATAGCCTTGAGCTCTTTTAATTGCATCATATGCTTGTTGTCCAGAATGACGACGGTTCATTAATATCAAATCTTCATCGTGAAAAGATTGAATACCCACCGATAGTCTGTTTACTGAAGTTTCTTTTAAATCTTTAAGGTAGTCGTGAGTTAAGTCATCAGGATTAGCTTCTAAAGTGACTTCAGCATTTTCATTTATTGTGAAATGTTGTGCGACTTCAGATATTAATGATTGAATTTCTTTTGGGGAATAGACAGAGGGTGTTCCTCCGCCAAAGTAAATGCTATCAATATTTTCCCCCTTCAGGTAGCCTTTTCTATCATTAAGTTCTTTCTTCAGGCAACTTAGCATCCTTTCTTTGGCTTGCAGACTAATGCTTTTATGAAACGCACAGTAATGACAAAGCTGTTTACAGAAGGGAATATGAAAATAGATACCTGACATGAGGGTTTGTTTATGAGTTTAATATAAGATGCTTAATTTCAAAACGATTGAACATTTATTATATTGTGTCAATTCATATTTGAAATTATGATGCAACATTAGTTAAAAAATGTCGTCTTTCAGATAGTTGATACCAACCAAATTAAGATTTTTTGTTTAAGCCCGTCTACTCGGGATAAAAATATTTAGCATGAATAAGTTAAGAAATATCATAACAGGTCTTGTGGCTTTACTATTGATTTTTGCTATTAGCACACCTGTTTTTGCTGATGGCGTTAAAGGAAATGGAAATGTCAAGACCGAAGTTCGTGAGGTAAGCGATTTTTCTGGTATTAAAGTCAGTGGTGCCTATACCATTTATCTTAGTCAGGACGATAATTGTAGCCTTAAGGTTGTAGCAGATGAAAATATTCAGAAACTAATTAAAACAGAGGTCAGAAATAATGTTTTATACATTAAGAATGAAGAAAATATTCGTGATACAAAAAAAATGGAGCTTTATATTGGCTTCAAGTATTTACGTTTCATCAAGGCGAATGGTGCAATTTCATTGAAAAACGAAAATCTGTTGAAATTTGATGAGCTTGAAATTGAAATAAATGGTGCTTCTTCAGCTAAGCTTGAATTATCAGCCAATAAACTATCAATCGATAATAGCGGAGCCTCTTCAATTAGTCTCAAAGGGAATTGTAAAGAGCTAAATATTGATATTTCAGGTGCTGGTAGTGTAAATGCAGTTGACTTAAGAGCTCTTGAAGCTCGTGTAGATATTAGCGGTGTTGGAACGGGTAAAGTTTTTGTGGAAAATAAATTAAGAGTTAGCATCTCGGGTATTGGATCAGTTAAGTATAAAGGAGATCCTACTGTTACCAGTGATATTTCGTTCTTAGGTGTTCTTAAAAAAATATAAGACCATAATACTAATATATTGATTTTCCCCCTATGTTTAAAAAAGTTAAACATGGGGGATTTTCATGTCAATACTATTGGGCTTTGGAATTTCTTAAGCAACTTTATGCCTAACTTTGAAATTCTTCTTCCTACAGAGATTTTTTTTAAAAGTTGACTATCTGTACAAAAACTGTATTTTTATATCATGGGCATGAATCTATTCCTACGTAATATCATTTGGGCAATTGTCATTTTTGTTTTATGCTCAGTTCCTGGTGATAGCCTTCCCCATACTTCTATGATTGAAATTCCTCATTTCGATAAGATGGTTCACTTTGGGCTATTCTTTATTATGGGGATTCTACTAATTGCTGAATTACGATACCAAACAAAATTAAATAAAATCAGTATTGCAATACTCACCTTTCTAATGATCGCTATTTATGGAGGGACGATTGAGATATTACAAGAACGTTACTTTATTAATAGGAGTGGTGATTTTTGGGATCTTTGCGCTGATGTTGCTGGAGGAGTTTGTGCTATTTTCATGTTCCCCTTCCTAAAAAAACAAAAGGACTTACTTTTGAATCGTAAGCCCTTTTGTAATTATTCTTTTCTTAAGAAAATCTTATAAACTGATAAATTCGTCAGTTGCTTCAATTTCTGTAATTAGTTTACCAACAGTTCTGTCGTTAAACAAATCGTATAGCTGTTGGCGAATACCACCATATTGACCGTGAACAGGACAAGGAGCTTGGTTGTTTGTATCTGTTTTGCAAGGTCGCATTCCAATTAAACAATTTTCAAACATATCAAGTCCATCAACAATCTCAACGATATTCATCAAGCTAATTTCCATAGGATCCTTACCTAAACCAAAGCCACCATGAGGTCCTTTAGTTGAGCTAAGTAGTTTCTGGCGAGCTAAGCTTTGAAGAATTTTCCCTAAAAATGGAGTTGGAATTTCTAGATCTTCAGATATCTTTTTAATTCCAATTTTCTTACCATCCTGAGCGTGCAATGCCAAGTAGATAACCGATCGGATTGCGTATTTACAAGTATTCGATAACATTCTTATTCTTTTCTAATAATGATTAGCTCAATATGGAATTACATAACCATATGAACCAGTTTTTATTGTTTTGTGCTTAAATAAATTGGTTCCTTAAAAAGGATGGACAACCTATTCAGATGGGCAAATATAGGAAAATTAAAAGATTAATAACGCATCTCTAACTCTGTAATTCTCAATTTATCATGATTCTTAAATTCCGACATAATATGATAATAAATTATCTAACAGGAATTTTATCAATTCTTGTTTGGTGGCGCCCACCTTCAAAATCAGTTGAGATAAAAGTTTTAGCAATAGCTTGTGCTTCTTCGTAAGAAATAAAACGTGCTGGCATTCCACAAATATTTGCATTGTTGTGTAAACGCGCTAATTCAGCGATTTCAGCAGTCCAACAAAGTGCCGCACGAATACCTTGATATTTATTAGCAGTCATAGTAATACCATTTCCACTACCACAAATTGTAAATCCGAAGTTGAATTCCTTATTTTCTACAGCTTTAGCCAATGGATGTGCTGTATCAGGGTAGTCCATGCTATCTTCTGAATGACAACCAAAGTCTTTTACTTCATGACCCATTTGGGTGAAAAATTCAACTAATTGGTTTTTGTATTGAAATCCAGCGTGGTCACAAGCAATTGCAATTTTCATACTTTTTCTTTTGTATTTATACACTAATAAAACAAAATTAGGAATCTCCTAAGCTTTATTAGTGAACAAGATAGGTTTATTATAAATGATTGTTATTTCGATCGCAAAAGTAGTAAAATATGTATCAAGGTAGATGTCTTTTGTAAGCATTTATCTGGTGAAAACGAATATTAATGGATTTGTATCGATTTAAAAACAATTAATAATGAATACAAGCACAAATTTCTTGTTGAAATCTTTTTTCGAAATAGAGAAATCATTTAAGCCATCTTTCCTATTTTTGTTCCATGATTGATCAATCAACAGTACAGAGAATTTTCGATACAGCTCAAATTGACGAAGTCGTTTCTGATTTCGTAACTCTTCGAAAACGGGGCGTTAACTTTTTGGGACTGTGTCCTTTTCATAATGAGAAATCACCATCGTTCACCGTTTCTCCTGCCAAAGGTATTTATAAGTGCTTTGGTTGTGGTAAAGGTGGAAATTCGGTTAATTTCGTCATGGAGCACGAGCACCTCGACTATGTTAGCGCTTTAAAATATCTGGGTAAGAAATATCATATTGATATTGTCGACGAAGAATTGTCGCCAGAGCAGGAGCAGAGAAAAAATGACAGAGAGAGTATGATGATTGTCAACTCTTTTGCACAAAAATACTTTTCAGAGAAACTTTTACAAAGTGAGGAAGGTATTGCTGTTGGGATGAGTTACCTGCGTCAGCGAGGTTTTCGTGAAGATATTATAAATAAATTTCAAGTGGGATTCTGTCTTGACAGTTGGAATGCTTTTTCAGAGCAAGCGACTCAGTCAGGTTATAAAAAGGAATTTCTTGTAAAAACCGGTTTAAGTATTGATAAAGAAAAAGGGATGATCGACCGTTTCAAGGGTAGAGTCATTTTTCCGATACATGGTATTGCTGGTAGAACTCTTGGTTTTGGTGGACGAATTTTAAAGAAAGATCCCAAAGCTGCTAAATACCTTAACTCTCCAGAGTCTGAAGTTTATCACAAAAGCCGTATTCTTTATGGGATTTATCAGGCTAAAAAGAGTATTGTGCAAAACGATAAATGTTATTTAGTAGAAGGCTATACCGATGTTTTATCATTTCATCAGGCAGGGATAGAAAATGTTGTCGCTTCATCAGGAACGGCTTTAACTGCTGATCAGATTCGATTAGTTAAGCGTTTTTCTAATAATATGACCATTATATATGATGGTGACCCTGCTGGTATCAAAGCTTCTCTTCGAGGAATCGATTTAGTTTTGGAACAAGAACTAAATGTAAAGGTTCTCTTGTTACCTGATGGAGAAGATCCGGATTCATTTTCGAGAACGATGGGTTCAACGGAACTGACACAATATATAGAGAAGAACGAAACTGACTTTATTGTTTTTAAAACGAACTTGCTTTTA
Source organism: Ancylomarina sp. (assembly GCF_041555295.1). Classification (NCBI taxonomy): domain Bacteria; kingdom Pseudomonadati; phylum Bacteroidota; class Bacteroidia; order Marinilabiliales; family Marinifilaceae; genus Ancylomarina; species Ancylomarina sp. Next base: position 24,741 of record NZ_JBFFKR010000024.1, read on the forward strand.
GCCGATGCTAAAAACGATCCGGTTAAGCGTGCCAATCTAATTATTGATATTGTCCGTTCAATCGCAATCATTCCTGATAATATTGTTCGTTCTGTATATGTGAAAGAATGTAGCAACATTCTAAATGTTGATGAACGCGTCTTATATACAGAGATTAATAAAATTAAGGGACGTTTGCAGGAAGAAGCCTGGAAAAATGAAGAGCGTTCAAATATCGAACTTCAGTCACAAGAAGATTCTATGGTCAATCAAAGTATTATCCGTGCCGATAATGATTGTGATTTGGAAGAAAGGGCTCTGATTCGCTTATTACTTAATTTTGGAAAAGAGGAACTGTTCAATCATAAGAATGAACAAGGCGATGAAGAGATGATTTTGGTTGGTACCTATATAGTAGATGAACTTGAACGTGATGAATTAACGTCGGTGAATGGAGCTTACCAGAAAGTATTTGATGAATATATGAAAAATAAGCTGGATCCGAATTTCGAATCTAAAACCTTTTTTAGAGATCATACCGATTCTAAAATTGTTCAGCTTGCTGCCGATATTATGAGTGAACCACACCAATTGAGTGGGATGTGGACTCGTAAGGATAGTTATATCGAATCGGAGGAGATGAAGCTGAAGGAGCTTGTTCCTAAAATTGTAAATGAATATAAAGGTAAAAAGGTGAAACTTCTGATTGAAGAAGTGGTACAAGAAATGCAAAAAGTTCAGGAAGCTGGCGATTCTGATCGATTGATGGAGTTGATGAAACAAAAAATGGTTCTTGATCAAATTAAGAATGCCATATCAAAAGAACTAGGAAATAGGACTGTTTTTTAAATGATGATACATAGGCTTGTATTTTAATATTTCAGCCTCAATAAAACGAATATACTTATGAAGACTGTATTTATAGAAGATCAGAAGGAGATTGATGAAATTATCAATTCATGCGATCTTTGCCATTTAGGAGTTATCGATACTGAAAATAGACCTTATGTAGTACCGATGAACTTCGGTTACCTGGATGGATACATCTATTTGCATGGTGCAAACTTTGGAAAATTGATTGATTCTTTAAAAAAGAACCCTGATGCCTGCCTTACTTTTTGTACTGATACAGTTTTGGCGTACCAGAATGTAGACGTTGCATGTAGTTATAGAGTAAAAGGTAAAAGTATTGTAGCTCGAGGAATTATTGAGTTTATTGTAGATTTCGATATAAAAGTAGATGCTCTTAATGCTATGATGGCACAATTCACAGATAGAAAGTTCACTTATAACTCTCCAGCTGTTAAAAATGTGGAGGTATATAGAATGAAGTTGGACGATTTCACCGCCAAAGAATTTGGGAAATTTAATGATCAAACCTTCCCTTGGATGAAAAAACACGGTAGATAACAATACGTATTATTTGTACTTGTTCTTATTTTCATGCATTTATGTTGTTTTTGATTTGAAGCGGGGTAGGAGCATACCATTATATGATATAGGAGAATTGATTTTTTTCTATCAAAAAAGGATAAGTGAAAACTTATCCTTTCTTTTTGGATTCTCATTTGATTTTGCTCGTCTGAATAGAGCGTATTTAGTGGGAAAAGTTGCCTGTAAAATCTTTTTTCAAAATAATGGCATCTGATTTTTAGCGGGTTAGTTTAAAACTAAAAGAAAGATGAGAAAACCATTAGGAAAGTTGGTAATATAAAGTCTATATTTGCACTCGCTTTAAGAGAGAGGCGTAGATCTTTGAATCGTTTGTAAGGGTTGTAAACATTGGGTTATCCTGATAAAAAACAATTAAAAAATAAACGAAAAAAGATTTGCAGTTTAGGAATTAAAGTTCTTATATTTGCAGCCGCTTAAGTAGCGAAAAGTTCTTAAAAAGTCTGGTAAGGGGAAGCGACGAGAGTTGAGAAATTAAGAGGAAATATTTCTCAAAATAATTTCAACTTTCATTTGGTTTTTAAAACTAAAAGTTGTTATCTTTGCACCCGCTTTGGCAGTGTAATCACAGTCAAAACAAAGGAAGAAATTTTGAACGAGAGTTCTTTGAAAATATTGGAAGTAGAATAAAGTTAGGTAAATACAAGA